>QHOF01000129.1 GCA_003219335.1 Verrucomicrobiota bacterium
CAACTGAAAAGCCTGGCCAAGGCTGCCGCAGATAAACCGAACGATCCCGCACTTCGTTTCCTGCTAGGGTTTCATTATGGTTACTCAGGTCGTGTTGCTGATGCCGTAGGTGAGCTCAATAAGCTTGTTCAGTTGGAACCGAAAGATCAGCTCGGCCGCAAGTTGCGAGACCTGATGGCCGAGAAAACTCATAAAGACAATAATTCTACCATTGCCACGGCGCCAAGCGACATCTATGTCCGTAAGGATTCCAAGGGAACACTCTATTTCTCGAACATTCCCGCAGATATAAGCGATCAGCCCACAACTTGGCACCGTACACAGTATTGAACTGAAACGTATCGGAACCAACGTCATCGAAGTAAGCGGAGATGGGGCAAACTTTGGATTGGCAGACTAGAATAGCAAGTCTTTTCGAACTTGAAAGTGCCATGCGTCCACGCGGTCGACCAGTGATAAGTGAGATGAGGAGATAAGCGAAAAAGTCCCCTTTAATCCCTCCTGACGAAATTTTTTTAAGGACAAGATTCATTTTTGGATCGTAAATTACGTTCTGGCGATCTCGTTTGTTTTGCTGCCGGCTCATGGGAAAGGGCGTATACGCTCGCGATCAGCACGAGGGATGCGATCAACAGCGGTTTAGAGAAATTTACGCCGGGACCGATCACATAGCTCACCAAGATCGGGCCCACCATCTGCCCGGTCCCAAAGCCTGCGATCATGGCTGCCATGAGGCGGGTCGAATGCGGACCCGCGATCGATTGCGCTTCCTCCATGCTCGCCATCGCATTGATCATGAAGGTGGCGCCAACCAGGAGCGCGGCGATCATGATGCCGCTAATGGTGGGCCATCGAACTGGAATCGCAACACCAAACGCCATGACAAGATGGCTTAGAATCCACAAGTACCGGTTACCGAGAACCTGCGCCCATCCGGCGGTCGCGAGCGGAGCGACTGCAGCGGCGGCGCCGAAGATGGGCCAGGACCAGCCGAAAACCAACGGGTCTGGGATGAACTGCCGGGCCATGGCGGGAAGAAATGTCGCGGGAATAATGTAACCGAACCCGGAGGCCCCGAAGCAGAGCACTAAGCGCAGCGAGTCGACATTCCATTGCCAGGGATGTGCTGTCGGCCGTCGATCTTCGCCTGCCGTTGCATCATCGTCTGCGCCAAGGATCCGCCAGATCGCTGTTGTCGCGATGAGGCTGATCAGCGCGAGCCCGATCCAGGCCTCAGCGGAGCTGCCGTTCACCGCCATGAGAAGCAGACAGAACCCGCCGGCTAGCGTGATCCCAATCCCTACCCCGGCGAACACAACACCGTTCAGCAATGGGCGCTGAACTGCGGCGAGTTTTTCCAGGCACCATGCAAAGGCGAAAACCTGTGCCCAAGCGTTCGCGATCCCAGCCAACGCGCGCAGAATGATCCAGATCGCAAATTCGGTCGTGAGGCCCATCCCGAGCGTCACGATAGCAATGACGACGAGGCCGACCCGTAGCGCGGTCGTGGACCGGACTCTCACGCTTATGGCCGATACCGCGCCGAACAAAAACCCCAGATAGTTTGCCGACGCTAACCACCCGCCATCACTCACCGACAGCCCGAAATCCTGCTGCATCATCGGCAGGATCGGCGTCAAAGCAAACCGCCCGATGCCCATGGCAATCGCGACGGCAGTCAGTCCTGCCAAAGCAACCGCGGCCGGCGCGGGCGCGCGCGCAGGCTTCCGCTCAAGCGTTTGCGAATGGTGGGTCACGCCGACCGCGTGATTTTCATGGTGACCTCTTCCCGTTTCGCAGCGGCATACAAGTGAGATCCCACAGTCTTCGGCATGAAAAAATGGCTTCATGATGCAGGCCCGACCAAGCGAAGGGCAGGATACTCAAAGCATCCGGAGAGAGTACAGATTCAGCTAGACTGAATTATGACCAGTACAGTTGGAAAGTTGACCAACTGTACTGGTGCACTGAAGTAGCGGCTGTATCTGTGCAGCGACTGCTCAGAAGGGTAGAGTGGAGCTATGAATGAAACAGCCGCGAGCAATGAAAATTATCTGTACGACCGTGTTGTGAGTCGAATCAGCCGGCTGATCGAGCAAGGCACGCTGCGGCCTGGCGATCGGGTACCGTCCATTCGTAAGCTCAGCTCCAACGACGGTGTCAGCGTCTCTACGGTCCTGCAGGCGTATCTGGTTCTGGAGAGCAAAGGATTAATCGAGGCAAAGCCGCAGTCGGGATTCTATGTCCGGCCCCGGCGCGACCTTCCTGCTGAACCGAAGCCTAGCCAACCGCCGCCCACCGTCACTCGCGTCGGCGTAAGCCAGCTGGTGTCACAGATCATAGGCGCCGCGCGCAACCCGCAGATGATCAACTTCGGCGCGGCCACTCCCAGCACCGATCTGCTTCCCGTGAAACGGCTCAACCGGATTCTGGCCATGCTCGCTCACCGCTACGATGCCGTGGGAATCAATTACGACTTTCCTCCGGGCTACGAGCCGCTTCGGCGCCAGATCGCAAAGCGTTCGCTGGAATGGGGATGCAGCTTAACATCGGCGGATCTCGTAACCACCAACGGGGCGATGGAAGCGATCAACCTCTGCATTCGCGCCGTTGCCAAGCCGGGGGATATTATCGCTATCGAATCGCCGATGTTTTATGGAACCCTACAGGTGATCGAGAGCCTGGGGATGAAAGCCGTCGAAATCCCCATGCATCCGAGAGACGGCATCATTCTCGACGCCGTGGAGTCAGCGATCAAGAGGCACCGCATTAAAGCATGCGTGATATCGAGCAACTTCAGCAATCCCCTCGGAAGTTGCATGCCCGACAAGAACAAGCGCGAGCTTGTTGAATTATTGAGTCGTCGTGAGATCCCGCTGATCGAAGATGATATCTACGGGGACTTATGCTTCGGACCGCTGCGGCCAAAGGTAACAAAAGCGTACGACAAAGCGGGACTTGTTTTGCTTTGCTCCTCGTTTTCAAAGACCATCGCGCCTGGTTACCGTGTCGGCTGGGCTGCTCCTGGTCAATTTAGAACCCGCGTAGAAAGTCTGAAATTCATGAGCTCCATGGGAACAGCGACATTGCCACAAATGGCGATAACCGAGTTTCTGGAGAGCGGCGGGTATGATCGCCATCTGAGAAGAATGAAAAAGAGCTTCGCGGATCAGATGCAACTCGTGACTGCCGGCATAAGCCAATTCTTCCCAAAAGGAACAAAAGTCACCAGGCCACTGGGCGGATTCCTCCTATGGGTGGAGCTACCTCAGAGCGTGGATTCGCTGAAGTTGCACGAGATGGCTCTACGGGAGAAAATCAGCATCGCCCCTGGCCCGGCTTTTTCAGCCAAGCAGCGCTATAGAAATTTTATTCGACTCAACTGCGGCCAGGTTAAAGCGGATAACGTCGAGCGCGGATTGGCAGCCCTAGGGCGCTTGATCGCAAAGCTAAGGTCGTCAAAGTGACAGAATTGACACGGTGCGGATTTCTCGTTGTGTTTTTCGTACCTGCCGCGAATCACGAAATCTCCTGGACAGATCGATAGCTCTCCCCTTTTCTTCTCGCGGCGTTGCCGTGCCGGGCGGATTGCTTGCTGGTCATCGATAACGTAACTTGCCCCCGCCTTCAGACTGAGCTCCTGAACCGAGCCGAAAACGACCCGCGAGTAGACTGTGTCCTCTTGCCATTTCCAAAAGGTGATCTCATCTGCCGGAAGTGCTGAACATCGGTGAATGAAAAAATGTTCAAGGTTCCAGAACCTGCCCTGAGCTTGCCGAATGGGTTCAATGTTCAAGGTCGAAATCCGAAAACGCGGAGAACCGCCTCCTGCGGCTTACCTTGAACTTTGAACTGCCGCTTCCCGGCGGCGTCTTGAACGGGCCGTACTATTTTATTAGCATCGCTCCGTCAGTTCGAGTACAACGCTAATTCATTTGATAGTAAGCGGCCATGCTCGCACGAGAAGAAAACGAATTACTCACGCGCATCGGGCCCGAAACACCAGCCGGCGAACTGTTACGGCGCTACTGGCATGTTGTCGCGGCGACATCCGAGATCACTGAAGACAAACCAAAAAAGAGGGTCAGGGTCCTCGGCGAAGATCTGGTGCTGTATCGGGACCGCAGCGGCAAGTATGGACTCATCGCCGAGCACTGCGCCCATCGCGGCGTGTCCCTTTACTACGGATTTGTCGAAGAGGACGGCATCCGCTGCGCCTATCACGGCTGGAAGTATGACGCCTGCGGCAAGTGTCTGGAACAACCTTTCGAAAACCCCGAGGCCGGGTTCAAAGATAAAATCTCGCTGCCGGCGTATCCCGTGGAGAAACTGGCTGGGCTCTTGTTCGCCTATTTGGGACCGCCGGAAAAAAAACCTCTCCTGCCCAGATGGGACATGCTCACGCGCCGCGATGGCGTGAGAAAGCTGGAGATTTATCAGACTTTGCGCTGCAACTGGCTGCAGGCGATGGAGAACTCGGTCGATCCGGTTCATACCTACTATCTTCATGCCCATACCCTGAGAATGCGCGGTAACAACCAAGGGGCGTATTACTATCGCCCGCTGAACAAGCTCGATTTCGAGCTGGTGGTGCATCCGACGCCAGCCATGTCGAAGCGCCCCATCCACTCATCTTTCCTAATATGCTCATGGTCCCCGCCACCAACGGCTACAACATGCATTTTCGCACGCCGGTCGACGATCAGAATACTC
>QHOF01000071.1 GCA_003219335.1 Verrucomicrobiota bacterium
TCTTGTCCACCTGCACGTCCACGCGCACTTCGAATCTCGGTTTGCTGGGCGTGGCAGAGGCGCTGGGACTCGCATTCGCTCCCGGTTGATTAATGGCCGTGGCCGCTTCCTCTGCCTTTCTTTCTTCTTTGGGCGACACGGGCGAATACAATTTTTGCACCTGGCCAATCTTGCGACCCGCCAGCATCACCGGCGCGCCCTGTTTGATTCCCGCCGCGTTATCGAAGTAAATCTTGTAGGTCACCAGCGGGCGGAACAATCCCGGCGCGCCGAGCAAAACCAAAAGGAACGCGACCACGGCGATCGTGCCGATCACCAGCAGGCCGGTCATGATTTCATTTCTTTGTAATTGCATCGAGGCTGCCTTCCAGAATGGGACCTTCAGTGCTGCCGCTCAAAAACTGAGCGACCACCGGATTTTTGGATTGTTTGAATTTCTCGGCTTCGGCTTCTTCAATGATTTTTCCCTGATACAACATAGCCATTCGCGTGCCGATGCGAAAGGCGCTGTCCATTTCGTGGGTGACGGTGATGGATGTGACCTTCGCTGTGTCGCTCAGGCTGATAATTAATTCGTTGATGACGGAGGCGATGACCGGGTCAAGACCCGCCGAGGGCTCGTCAAGAAGGATCAACTCGGGCTCGAGCACCAGCGCGCGCGCAAGGGCCACGCGCTTCCGCATACCGCCGCTGAGTTCCTCCGGCAACAGCTCCTTGGAATCCTTCATGCCGACAAGGTCCAATTTTTCATCGACGATTTTGTCAATCTCATCGCGCGATTTATCTGTAAGCTCTTCGAGGGGGAGGGCAACGTTGCTGTGCACGTTACGAGAACTGAGCAGTGCCGAATATTGATACACCATGCCCATGTGCTGCCTGACTGCCTGAAGTTTCCGCCGCTGAAGCCGCGTGATTTCAGAATCCTTGAAAAAAATGGTACCGGAATTGGGGCGGAGCGTGCCGAGAATCAGACGCAATATCGTGCTCTTTCCGCTGCCGCTCTGGCCCATGATCACCAGGCGCTCCCGAGGCTCCACTTTGAGTGAAAAATCGTCGAGCACTTTCTTTTCCTCGAACTGCATCTGCACATCGCGCAGCTCCACCATGTGCGTGGGCGTGGTCATATTGGATAAAATGTTGTGTAAACGACGTTGTATAGCGTATCGAAGCCGATCACTGCGGTGATCGCAGTCACCACGCTCGAGGTTGTCGCAGTGCCTACACCCGCAGCGCCGCCTTTTACGGTGAGCCCGCGATAACAAGCGATTGCACTAATGAGCAGGCCGAATAGAAAGCTCTTCAAAATGCCGGTGATAATGTCGCGAATCAGCAATGAATCTTTCACAAGATCGAGAAAGTACGGAAAGGCGATGCTGAAATAGGCTTTGCAAACAAGGCTGCTGGCGAATATCGCCGCGATGTTCGAAACCGTGGACAGACACGGCATTAACAGAACCAACGCGAGCATCCGCGGCGCGACAAGGAAACGCAGAGGACCAATGCCCATCGCCTCGATCGCTTCGACCTCTTCAGACACTTGCATCGTGCCGAGCTCGGCGGTGTAAGCAGCACCGATGCGCGCTGCGAGCATGATGCCGGTGAGAAGCGGCCCCAGTTCGCGCGTGAACCCGATTGCGACCAACCCCGGAATCAACCGTTCCGTTCCAAAGCGTTGCAACTGGTAACCGGTCAGCAACGCCATGGTTAGCCCAAGGAAGAAGGAGACGAGCCCAGCCAGCGGCACGGAGTCCACACCGGCCCGCTGTGTGTGCCGGAAAAAACTCGTGGCACGAAACGGCACCCGCCCTTTCTGGATGCGCTCGAATGTTTCCTGGAACGTGTTCACGATGAACCAGAACACGCCGCCCACTTCGCGCAGAAAATTGCGTGAGAGATGGCCAATCCCCTGGGCGACGAGGACCGGCGGCTGGGCGTGAGCGTTTGCCATGGCTGGGAACCTTCCCTCACTTCGCTGGCGCATCAAGGAACGACGGTTTCCCAGTCGTCGCGTGTCCCTTTGATGGCCAGGAAACCATCGCTCCTTGGAAACCCTTCGACATCATCAGGCGCGACTGATTACATTGCGTTTGATGAAACGCGCCAAAGTTCTCAGGGCCAATTGCTTCTTTGCTTTGATGCTCTTTAGTGCAGCGGCGTCAACGCTCGCCCAGGAGCAAGTCCGCTCTCTCGCACCTGCACCGGAAACGCGCCCTGAGAACCAGCCAAATATGGAAGTAAAAAAAATTGGCCTTGCCGTTCACGGCGGCGCGGGAACGATCGATCGCAGCAAAATGACGCCGGAAAAAGAGCATGAATACCGGGCTGGGCTGGAGCGCGCGTTGACGGTCGGTGATGAGATTCTAAAGCGCGGCGGTTCGAGCCTGGATGCGACGGAAGCCGCTGTGCGCGTGCTCGAAGATGATCCGCATTTTAATGCGGGCAAAGGCGCAGTGTTTACGAGCGCTGGCACCAACGAGATGGACGCGGCCATCATGGACGGCAAAACGCTCAATGCTGGCACCGTCGCTTCATTGAAGCACATCAGAAATCCCATCGTCCTGGCCCGATTAGTCATGGAAAAGTCCGGGCACGTGATGATGGACGGCGCGGGCGCGGAAGCGTTTGCCAAAGAGAACGGAATCGAACTAGTCGACCAAAAATATTTCTTCACCCAAGAGCGTTGGGACGCTCTACAGAAAATCAAAGCGGCCGAGAAGAATCGCACAGGCAAACGCGGAAAGGCGTTTATCATTACGGACCAAGACCGACACGGCACGGTGGGTGCGGTCGCATTGGATAAAAATGGCAACCTTGCCGCAGCGACTTCGACCGGCGGCACGACGAACAAACGCCCCGGTCGCGTGGGTGATTCGCCCGTGATTGGCGCGGGCACCTACGCGAACAACGCCACGTGTGCCGTGTCCGCAACGGGCGACGGCGAATATTTTATTCGAGCGACTGCTGCACGCGATGTCGCGGCGTTAATGGAATATCGGGGAATGTCGCTACAGGAAGCTGCGCAAGCGGTCCTTGATAAGGTCGCCAAACTCGGCGGCTCTGGCGGATTGATCGCCATCGATCGCCAGGGCAACGTAACTTTGCCGTTCAACACCTCTGGCATGTACCGCGGATACGTCGATCCGAACGGCAAATTTGTGGTAGAGATTTACAAATGAAATTGGTAGAGGCGGCTGTGTCAGCCGCCTGTCGAACAAATGAATCCGCTTCCCGGCGTTTGACACAAACGCCTCTACAACATGCTTCCGCCCTTCTCCATCGTCGTCCCCTGCTTCAACGAAGCAGCGCGCATTGGCAACACGTTGCGAGCCACGCTTGATTATCTCAGCGAGACGAGTCCGCAGAGTGAGCTGATCGTCGTGAACGATGGTTCGACCGACGCAACTGCGACAATTGCGCGCAATGTTTTTCTAGAGACGACGATGGCTACGCGTTTGCTGGAGAATTTTCCAAATCGCGGGAAGGGCGCCGCGGTGCGGTCGGGCTTGCTCGCTGCGCAAAGACTGATCGGTTTATTTTTCGATGCCGATCTTTCCACGCCGCTTGGTGAGACACCAAAGGTGATCGAACCGATTGCAAACGGCGAGGTCGAGATCGCGTTTGGTTCACGCGCGTTGGACCGCAGCTTGATCGGGCTTCATCAGCCGTGGCGGCGAGAACAGGGCGGCCGGGTTTTTAATCTCCTTGTGCGGGTCGCGACTGGCCTTCCGTTCTGGGACACGCAATGCGGGTTCAAAGCCTTTCGGCTGGATGCTTGCCGGCCAATCCTCGAATCAGCGCGCGTCAATGGTTTCGCGTTTGACGTCGAGCTGCTTTATCTCGCGCATCGCGCCGGGTTGCGGATCCGTGAAATTCCGGTCCGCTGGAACCACGCTGAAGGAAGCAAGGTTAGTTTTTTTCGCGACAGCCTGCGGATGCTACGCGAAGTGATCGCGCTGCGTCAAGGAACGACGGCTTCCCAGCCGTCGAGGAAAGCATGATGGCTGGGAAGCCGTCACTCCTTGAAGTCGCTACAACTTTTCTTTCTCGCGCTGACGGGCTAAATTTTCATGTCCACATGCAGTCCTTCCGATTTCATCCAGCAGTCGCACGCTGGTTCGAGCAGACGTTCGGCTCACCGACCGAACCGCAAGTGCGCGGCTGGCCGGCGATACAATCCGGCCGGCATGTCCTGATTTCTGCGCCAACGGGTTCCGGTAAAACGCTGGCGGCGTTCCTTGCTTCACTGGACGTGCTGTTTCGCGAAGGTGTCGAGGGCGAGTTGCCGAATGAAACGCGGGTGGTTTACGTCTCGCCGCTCAAGGCGTTGAGCAACGATATCCGACAAAATCTCCAAGAGCCGCTCGCTGGAATCCGCACGTTGTTAGCCCAGACGAATGGCCGTCAGATCGACGTGCGCGCCGAAGTGCGCACCGGTGATACCACAGCCGCGCAACGGCAGGCGCTGATCAAAAAGCCGCCGCACATCCTCGTCACGACACCGGAGTCTCTCTATTTACTGCTCACATCCGATTCTGGCCGCGGAATGTTGCGCACAGCTCGCACGCTGATCCTGGATGAAATTCACGCGGTGGTGGATGACCGGCGGGGCGCGCACCTCGCCCTGAGTGTCGAGCGACTGGTCGCCCTAACGAAAAATCCGCTTCAGCGAATCGGTTTATCCGCAACGCAGAAACCGATTGAAGAAGTGGCTCGCTTTCTCGTCGCCAGTCGCGCCGTGGACACTGGTGGTAATCCGGATTGCGAGATCATCGACATCGGTCACCGCCGCGAAATGGATTTGGCGATCGAGCTGCCCAAGTCGCCGCTTGAAGCGGTGATGTCGAACGAAGTTTGGGAAGAAATCTATCGTCGCCTTGCCGAATTGATTCAGGCGCACCGGACGACTTTGGTTTTTGTGAACACGCGTCGGATGGCCGAGCGTGTGACGCATCATCTGAGCGAATTGCTCGGCGCGGATGCAGTCACATCGCATCACGGAAGTCTCTCGGCGAAATTGCGGCTCGACGCCGAGGACCGATTGAAGCGAGGCGAACTCAAAGCGCTCGTTGCGACAGCGTCGTTGGAATTGGGCATCGACATCGGCGCCGTTGATCTCGTTTGCCAGCTCGGCTCAACGCGCTCCGTCGCGACGTTGCTGCAACGCGTCGGTCGCGCCGAGCACAAGCGTTGCGGTTTGCCGAAGGGGCGCATCTTTCCGCTGAGTCGGGATGAGCTTGTCGAGTGTGCGGCGCTGTTGCGCTGTGTCCATCGCGGTGAACTGGATCGACTGCTGATTCCCGAAAAGCCGCTCGATGTTCTAGCGCAGCAGATTGTCGCTGCGACATCGACTGAAGATTGGAACGAAGAGGAATTGTTCGAACTGGTCCGCGCGGCCTGGCCTTATCGGAATCTGACGCGCGAAGAGTTCGATAGCGTTGTCCGCATGTTAGCCGAAGGTTTCAGTACCAAACGCGGGCGACGCTCAGCGCTGATTCATCACGATGCGGTGAATCATCGCGTCCGCAGCCGTCGCGGCGCGCGATTGACTGCGCTCACTTCCGGGGGCGCGATTCCCGACAACGCCGATTACCGCGTGATTCTCGAACCGTCAGAAACTTTCGTCGGCACTGTGAATGAAGATTTTGCCGTCGAAAGTTTGGCCGGCGACATTTTCCAACTGGGCAATGCGTCGTGGCGAATCTTGCGCGTCAATTCCGGGGTTGTTCGCGTGGAAGATGCCAAAGGTCAGCCCCCGGGAATTCCGTTTTGGCTCGGCGAAGCTCCCGCGCGCACTTCGGAATTGTCGAAAGCCCTGTCCGATTTGCGCACGGAAATCGAGAACCGCTTGTCTGTAGGGGAAGCTGAGAGCTTCCCGTACAAAATCGAGGAGTGGCTTGCGAACGAATTGCAGTTGCCGCGAAACGCCACGGAACAAATCGCCGAGTATTTTGCGGACACATATCGCTCGTTAGGCGCAATTCCTTCGGAGCAAACTTTGGTGATGGAGCGGTTCTTCGATGAATCGGGCGGGATGCAATTGGTTTTGCATGCGCCTTTTGGCAGCCGAATCAATCGGGCGTGGGGTCTGGCGTTGCGAAAACGGTTTTGCCGTTCATTCAATTTCGAATTGCAAGCAGCGGCCACAGACGACGCGATCGTGATTTCGCTCGGCACGCAGCACTCGTTTCCGCTCGAAGAAGTTTTTCGTTATCTGAATTCCAAAACGGTTCGCAACCTGCTCGTCCAAGCGTTGCTCGACGCGCCGATGTTCACCATTCGCTGGCGCTGGAATGCGACGCGTTCGCTTGCCGTGCCCCGGTTTCGCGGCGGCGCGAAAATCGCCGCGCCATTGCAGCGCATGGAATCGGAAAATCTCCTGGCGGCAGTCTTCCCCGACCAGCTCGCGTGCCTCGAACAGATCGTTGGTGACCGCGAGATTCCGGATCATCCGCTGGTGAAGCAGACGATCGACGATTGCCTCACTGACGCGATGGACATCGACGGCTTGGAAGAAGTTTTGTGCAAGATCGAGCGCGGCGAGATCCGCTGCATTGCGTGCGATTTGCCTGAGCCGTCGCCGCTCGCCGCTGAGATCCTTAATGCGCGGCCGTATGCATTTCTCGATAATGCGCCTCTGGAAGAACGCCGCACACAGGCGGTTTACACCCGGCGCGCTTCGGAAAGAAACGGCAGCGACGGGCTCGGCGTTCTTGATGCAGCAGCAATCGAGCAAGTGGAAAAGGAAGCGTGGCCGCAAGCGACGAACGCAGATGAATTGCATGACGCATTGATGTTGCTCGGAGTGATGAGGGACGAGGAAATTCAGCGAACGGGCGAAGAAGCAGAACAATTCATCTCGAGCCTCGTAGCGGAAAATCGGGCGACGCGCCTGCTTGTTCCGACGCAACATCCGAACGGCCGCGAGGTTTTGGAGTGCGGCGCTATTGCGCCGCTTTCGAACGGCGAAGCAAGTTCCGAAAAGCGCCGGAGCACCGCCGCGACTCACATGTTTTGGCTGCCCGCCGAAAAACTTCCGATGATTCAAACGATTTATCCGGACGCGATCGTTGAACCCGCACTGATCTTGCCTGACTCGATGCGCGGAAAAATTTGGGAACGCCCCGATGCGATTCGGGAGCTGGTTCGCGGGCGAATGGAAGTCTGCGGGTCAATCACCACTGATGAGCTGGCAAACACGTTGATCTTGCCGCGCTCAGACATTGACGCGGCAATGCTGGCTCTGGAAGCCGAGGGTTTTGTTCTGCGCGGCAAATTTCACCCGGACGCCCGCCTCCGCCAAAGCTCCCGCGGGCAGGCAACCGAACAAGAATGGTGTGATCGCCGACTGCTGGCGCGAATTCACCGGCTCACAATCGATCGACTGCGCGCGGAAATTCAGCCGGTCTCAGTTCAGGATTTTTATCGATTTCTTTTCGCGTGGCAGCGCGCCGATCGCGAACATCGCGTGGAAGGGCCCGAAGGATTGCAGTCAGTTCTGGAACAACTCGATGGCTGCGAGTTGCCGCTGGCAGCGTGGGAATCAGCGGTTCTGCCCGCGCGTGTCAGCGATTGCGATTCCGAATGGCTCGATCGGCTTTGTTTTTCCGGCCGCGTCGGTTGGGGACGTTTGAGCGCGCCGCAAAATCCCAACGCGCGCGCGTCTGCACCGTTGCGGATCAGTCCTATCGCGCTTTACCAACGCGAAAACCTCGAAGATTGGCTCTGCCTCGCCCCTGCAAGATCGACAATTGAACTTTCGTCGGCGGCACAAACGGTGCGTGACGCGCTCGCCGTTGGCGGCGCATTATTCTTTACCGAATTAGTTCGCCGAGCTGGCTTGCTTCCGTCGCAGGTTGAAGACGCGCTTTCGGAGCTTGCCGCGCTTGGCTTTGTTACATCAGACAGCTTCGATGGTTTGCGCGCGCTACTTGTTCCGTCGAATAAGCGGCCGACTTTTGGACGAAATGAAGGAAAGCGTCGCCGAAAGACAAATCTCGCCAGTATCGAGTTTGCCGGGCGCTGGTCCCTCTTGAGAACAGAACCGTCGTTCTTGGGAAACCGATGCTGTAGTGTGCGCTCTCCTGAGCCCATCGGTTTGTCGCGTGACGGGGTAGCCTCCGCTGAGGACAGCGGACGCTACAGCGCCGCCAGACGGTCACGCGATTCGGCGCTCGAAAAATTTGCGCGTGTGCTGCTGCGCCGTTACGGCGTGGTCTTTCGCCGTTTGCTCGAACGCGAGAGTTTCCCGATTACGTGGTACGAACTCGGACGAATTTATCGGCGATGGGAAGCGCGCGGCGAGATTCGCGGCGGCTACTTTGTCGGCGGTGTCAGCGGCGAACAATTCGCGTTGGCTGAAGCAATTGGCTTATTGCGTTCGATCCGGAAAACGCCTTCAAATGGCGAACTGATCACGCTCAGCGCTGCCGATCCGCTGAACCTGCAGGGCATTCTGACGCCGGGAGCGCGGATTGCCGCGCTCACCGCCAATCGCATTTTATTCCGTGATGGTTTGCCAATCGCGGCGCTCGAGGCCGGCGAGATTCGCACACTGACCGCCGCGGCCGTTTCTGATTTGCAAATTGAAACGGCACTGCGAGTCGGAAAGCTGCGGCCGTCGTTGCGGGCGTATTACAAGTGATGTTGAGCCTCTGGGTAGCGCGCGCGTCTCGCGTGCTGGCGAGCGCCTCCTCGCGATCGCGAACTTTTTCTGTCGCTTCGATTTTCTCCAGCTGGCGAAATTCCTACAAAAAGATTGTTTCGGCGCGACGCCGAAACCAACACGCGGGACGCGTACGCTACCCAGATCGTAAGTTCGCACTCGTCATTTCTTGACGATCTCGGCGTTCTCGATCATGGCGATGCCGCTGCGTTCGGCCAACTTGCCTTTCAGCGTAATCGTCTTGCCGCAATATTTAGCAAGCTGATCGTTCATCGGCTTGTGTTCGCCGACGACGAGATACGCTTTGCCATCGCTAAGAATGCCCACCGGGCCACCGCTCTTGATGCACTTGGCTCCGCAGGATTGGCCGTGCTTTTCGCCAACACCGTTGTGATCGACGTAGCACATCATATCGACCACTTCGCCGGTCACTTCTTTCGAAGCTGCTGTGTCACCGCCGTGCTGCTGTTCCTGCGCGATCGCCAGCGGCGAGAGCGCCAGCGCTGCGATGAATGTCGCAGTCACGCCAATTTTCATGACTGTCGGTTTGTTATTCGTTGAATTAAACATGATACAAAATGTGGCTGCTCGGCGCGTTGGTCAATTCCCATGAGTGGCGCAGACAATCTGTCTGCGCGATTCGTTTTGCAGATAGGATTGCCTGCGTCACCGGCTTTTCTCGATCACCTCCGCGAATTGATCGAAAAAATACGAGGCATCATGCGGGCCGGGCGCAGCTTCAGGATGATATTGCACGCTGAAGATCGGCAACTCCTTGTGCCGCATTCCTTCGACGGTGCCGTCATTTAGATTGATGTGAGTGATTTCGACATTGTTCGGCAATGATTTTGCATCGACGGCGAAGCCGTGGTTTTGCGCAGTGATGGCCACTTTACCGGTGCGCAAATCTTTCACCGGCTGATTCGCGCCGCGATGGCCAAATTTCAATTTGAATGTCGAGCCGCCGAACGCGAACCCCAGAATCTGATGGCCAAGGCAAATGCCGAAGATCGGTTTCTTGCCCATCAAATCATGCACCGTTTTGTGCGCGTACGGGAGCGCTGCCGGATCGCCCGGACCATTGGAGAGAAAAATTCCGTCGGGGTCGAGAGCGAGGACTTCGTCAGCAGACGTGGCCGCCGGTACGACGGTAACTTCGAAGCCTTTCTGGCGCAGCAAGCGCAAAATATTTTGCTTGATGCCGTAATCGTATGCGGCAATGCGAAAGCGGATCTGCGGTAACGCGCGTTTGCCGTCTCCATCGCGCACTTGCACGATCGACCATGGCGCGCTGAGCTTGTCCTCCGGGTCCCAGCGATAAATTTTTTTCGTGGAGACCTCGCGCACGTAATCCATCCCGATCACGCCCTCGCCCTCAATTGCCCGTTGCGTTGCTTCCTCACGCGAAATTTCTTCCGTTGTGAGGCAGGCCTTCATGGCGCCGCGCGTGCGCAAGTGTCGCGTAAGCGCGCGTGTGTCGATTCCTTTTGCGCCCGGGATGTTCCATTTTCGCAAATAATCGTCGAGCGACATTTCGGAGCGCCAGTTGCTTGGAACCTCGGTCAATTCTTCGATGACGAACCCGCGCACGTGCGGCGAACGGTTTTCCTGGTCGATCGAATTGATCCCGTAATTGCCGATCAATGGGTAGGTCATCGCCACGATCTGTCCCCGGTAGGAGGGATCGGTTAGAATCTCCTGATAACCGGTCATGGCAGTGTTGAAACAAATCTCCCCGACACATGTGCCGGTTGCGCCAAAAGATTCGCCCTCGAAATATCGGCCGTCTTCGAGGGCTAGAAGTGTGCGCACGTCACCGCGCAGTATCGAGCTTGCGCGCGAATTTTCAAATTCGTTGAAGCAGTGAAGCAGACGCCAATGAAAAAAACCCGGGTCGAATTTTCGACCCGGGTTTTTGAAATCTTACCCCGCCGATGCCGTTTAGGCGGATCACCCGTTCCCTTTTCAGTAACGGGTGGATGACCGTCGCCGCAGCGTCTGACTTCCAATCAAGGCCTGCCATGTTCTGCGGACGACCCAGCCTCCTTGCTTTCTCAATAGCGGTTCGGGCATCCGACCTGTAATCTCGAACATCGCAGGGTAAATATCCGCTCCCGCACCAAGAGCCGTCGGTTGAGAGTTGAGAGAAAAGCACTGGTTTTCTTCCCAACCCTCAACAAACGGCTCTTTATTCTCAAAGAACTACTCCCGCAGCGTCACTCCCAACTCACGCCTTAATCGCTCGCGAATCTTCGCGTGCGCTGCAGTTACTTCTTCATTTGTGAGTGTGCGATTTTTCGCGCGGTATGTCAATCTATATGCGACTGACTTTCCGGCCGGCCCGGAGGTGGTGCCCTCCCGGTGCTCAAATACATCAAACAACTGCACGCTCTCGAGCAGAGGTCCTTTCGGCTCTTCAATCACGCGCAAAATTTCAGCGTGCGTCAATTTCTCCGGCGCGATCATCGCGATGTCGCGTGTAATCGCTGGATAGCGCTCGAGCTCTTGAAATTTTTTTGCTGATTCGCTTTCCAAAAGGAGGTCGGCATGCAGTTCGGCAACGAACACGGACCCCGGCGCGCTCGATTTGCTCGCTGAGAGTTGCCCGCCGAAACCGATCCGCTGATCGCCGGACCAAACTTCGACCGCGAGCGCAAGATCAGGAAATTTCCCCGGCCGGAACGACGGATTTGGAATGACGCATTCGAGCGCACCCTTGAGATCAAACAAGTCGAGGCTGCGTTTTATCTGCGATCGCCAATTCGGCGTGCTCGCGGCATTTCCCCAGAGCAGAATTGCGAGATGCCGCTCCTCTTCTCCAGATGGCGGGATGAATGCACGGCCGATTTCAAAGATGGAAACGCTCTCGGCCCCGGCGCGAGCATTTCGTTCGAGCACTTCGAGCAAACCGCTGATCAAGCTCGGCCGCAAAGCGACGTGATCTTCACTCAATGGATTGCGCAGCTCGATCGCGCCTTCGCTGAAAGCGGAAGTGGTTCTCGAAATCAATTTTGACGTCCGCACTTCTGACAAGCCGCTTGCAGCCAATCGCTCTCGCAGCCAAAGTGTTTCAAGATCGTGTGAACGATCAGCCGGACTCGCCGGCATGAAGCCGCCGCGCGTCCTTCCTGGAATCCTGTCTATTCCGTACGCGCGGAGGACTTCTTCGATTAGATCGACGTCGCGCTGCAAATCCCGTCGATAACTCGGAATCTTCCATGTTCCAGTCTTGCGCGCCTGCCGCGCCGTGGAGGAGCGGAGGCGGGTGCTCCTGGTTTTCTTTAGCCCGAATCGTGTGAGAATCTCATCAACGGTTCTCGGTTCAATCGTGACGCCGATTACGCGATCACATTTCTCATAACTCAACGAGACGTCAGCTGGATTGGCTGGAAGTTCACCGGCAACCTGAATTTCTTTTGCGGGCGTTCCGCCAGCGATCTCGCGGATCAATTCGGCCGCGCGATGCGACGCTCGCAAAATCATGTCGGGATCCACGCCGCGCTCAAATCGATAACTCGCGTCGCTGGACACGTTCAAGTCGCGCGCCGTCCGGCGAATACTTGCCGGCAGGAAATAAGCGGCCTCGAGCAGAATATTTTTGGTCGAATCGGTCACAGCCGTTTCTTCGCCACCCATTACGCCGCCGATTCCAACGGCACGCCCCTGATCAGCGACGACACAGGTGTCCTCCTTGAGTGAGTAAGTCCTTCCATCGATCGCGAGAAATTTCTCGCCGTCGCGCGCAAGCCCCACGTTGATGTCACCTTTCAATTTGTCGGCGTCGAAGGCGTGCGTCGGTTGGCCGAGTTCCAGCATTACGAAATTGGAGATATCGACTATGTTGTTGATGGAGCGAATGCCGACGCTCTCGACCTTCGCGCGCAACCATTGCGGGCTGGGCCCGACCTTCACATCGCCGATTTTGCGAGCCGAGAAAAATGGACATTCACGCGTCGCAGAAATTTTCACGCCCGCTACTGTAGTGTCCGCTGTCCTCAGCGGAGTTGGCTCGCGCAATTTCTTACCAGTAAGCGCTGCAATTTCGCGCGCTAACCCGAAATGGCTCAGCAGATCGCCGCGGTTAGGCGTGATCTCGACGTCGAGAATCGTGTCCGCAGGGAAAAGATCCCCGATCGGTGCACCGATCTTTGCGTCCGGCGACAAAATCAACAGGCCGGACGCATCTTCACCCAGACGAAGTTCGATTGGGCTGCAAAGCATTCCCTCAGATTCGATGCCGCGCAGCTTGCTTTTTCGAATCTCAGTTCCATTCGGCAACTTTGCCCCGGGCAATGCGAGCGGCACTTTGTCGCCGACCTTGTAATTCGTCGCGCCACAAACAATCTGGCATTTCGTGCCGCTGCGGTCATCCACTTCGCACACTGTCAGCCGATCCGCGTTCGGGTGCTGCGATGATGCGGTAATCTGCGAGACGACGACCTTGTCGATGTTCGCGCCGCGCGTCTCGATGTTTTTGGTTTCAATGCCGGCGCGAGTCAGCAGTTCGGCGATCCCTTCCGGATTTTTTGGGAGATCGACGAATTCACGCAACCAGTTAACCGAGAATTTCATTTTCGTCTTTCTGTCCTGTCGAGCGGAGTCGAGGCATCTCTAATTCATCCGATCATATCCAGAGATTCCTCGACGCCGCTCGGAATGACGAAGAGGCTCATGCGAACTGGCGGAGAAACCGCAAATCGTTTTGGGCAAAGAGTCGGATATCGGGAATGTCGAATAGAATCATCGCGAGCCGATCCATGCCGAGCCCAAACGCATAGCCGCTCCACTTTTCTGGATCGTAAGCGTTATCGCCCCGCGATTTATTGACCGCTTCGAAAACGGCCGGATGCACCATGCCGCAACCGGCCACCTCGATCCACTGCTCGCCGCCCTTCAAAGCTTTTGATCGGACGTAAACCTCCAAGCTCGGCTCAGTAAACGGAAAGTAATGCGGACGAAATTGCACTTCGGTTTCGGAACCGAAGAGTTCCCGCAGGAAGAATTCGAGCTCGCCTTTTAAATTGGCGATACTGACGTTTTCATCGACATACAGTCCTTCGATCTGATGAAACTGTGCGCTGTGGGTCGCGTCCATTTCATCGCGCCGATAGGCCGCGCCTGAGGCAATCACACGTATGGGAGGCGGCGCGGATTCCATTGCGCGGATTTGCACGGTTGATGTATGCGTCCTCAGAAGTCGTCCATCCGGCAGATAAAACGTGTCCTGTTCATTGCGGGCAGGGTGGTCCGGTGGGGTATTCAGAGCATCGAAGCAGTACCACTCCGTTTCGACATCGGGACCTTCGGCAAGAGCGAAGCCCATTCGCCGAAAGATTTGAATTGCACGCTCATGCATCTGGTAAAGCGGATGCAGAGAACCGATCTCGTGCGGCGTCCCCGGAAGAGAGATGTCGATCTTGGCGAGCGCGCCCGATTCTTTTTCTACGCGGAATTGTGCGCTGCGCGTTTCGAGTGCCGCGGTGACGGCATTGCGAACTTCGTTGAGCAACTTCCCGACGACGGGGCGTTCTGCTTTGTCCAGCGTTTTCATCCGCTCGCCCCATGCGGAAATGCTCCCGCTTTTGCCGATATACTTTATGCGCGCGGCTTCGAGCGCCTGTTCGTCAGTCGCAGAGCCGATCTCGTGCAGCGCTTCGTCGCGAAGTTGTTTTAGTGGGTGAGCCATAGGAGTTAAAATGTTACAAAGTTACATGGTTACAAAGGAGATGTGTCTTCCGTTTGGAAGTTTGTAACCTTGTAACTTTTTTAAGCTTTTTAACTTTGCCGCCCTACGCTGCCTTTTTGTTCTTCTTCTCCAGCGCGCTCTTTGCTTGATCTACGATCGATTTGAATGCGGCTTCGTCGGTGACGGCGAGATCGGAGAGAATTTTGCGATCCAACCCGATACCGGCCGCTCTGAGTCCTTCCGCGAGACGGCTGTAAGTCATGTCGTTGGCACGCGCAGCGGCGTTGAGGCGCTGAATCCAAAGGTAACGAAATGTGCGTTTACGCGTTTTGCGGTCGCGATACGCCCAGTACTGAGCTTTCATGACCGCGTCTTTCGCATAACGAAAAAGTTTCGAACGGCGTCCGCGGTAGCCTTTGGCTTTCTTTATCGTTCGTTTGCGGCGCGCCCGGCTTGCCGGTGCGTTCGTAGCTCTTGGCATGATTGTTTTCCCCGAGAAATCAGTTCGGGGCCCTCCTCGTCAGCGAGCTGTTGTTTCGTTGGTTGTCGATCTTTCCGACCTCGCTCACTGATTCATTCCGCAGAGGCGGAACAGGTGGAAAGAGCGCGGGCGGGAAACTAAACGCTGAAAGAGAAATGACAACCGATTTTGGGAAGCTCCGAATCCCAACTTTCAACATCGAGAGAGGCTCAAAACCGTACAACCAAACATTGCGTTAAGAACCTGAAGATTGGAGCTTTTCTGGTGCTTGAAACTTGGAGGTTGCTGCTTCGGGCAATTGTTTTCTCCAAAGCAACCACGCCACAACGCCCACAGCCGCTCCGCCCAGATGGGCGATTGATGATACCGAACTCATTCCTGCTCTTTGTTCGAGAGCGCCGATGAGCTGGAACAAAATCCAAAGAACCAAGCCGAACCAGGCGGGTAATCGAATCCACCGAAACCACACAAACCACCAGCGCATTAGAAACGCGAGGCGGACGCGCGGAAAATTCAGCGCGAAAAAGGTAATGACGCCGGCGATCCCTCCGCTTGCGCCGATGCATGGAATTTGCGAGCGAGGATCGAGAGCGATATGCGCGAGATCGCCAACAAATGCCGCCAGTGCGATGAGCGCGAGATAGCGCAGCGGCCGAAGAAAATTTTCGACGTCATCCCCAAAAACAAAAAGGAAATAAATATTGCCGACGAGGTGAATGATTCCCGCGTGCAGAAAAAATGAAGTGACAAACGTGAGACCGTGCAGACGCGTGGCTTCTGCGGGAACCAAGCCGAATTGCATCACCATTTCGCGGAGCCGGGTGAACGCGAATAGACTGACACCGATGATCACTGCGCCGAGCACCCATGTGGCCCAGGGGCGCCGAGCGCGCGGCATGCTATCAAGTTTGACCGGCACGCCCAGAAACGCGGCAATCTGTTTCCAAGTTTCATCCGGCGGCGCGCTGTCAAAGTCGGGTCCTTCGGCTTCCTTGGCCAATTGCTCGACTTTCGCAATCGCGAGCATCTCGCGCGCCTTTTGCGGCAACTCGGGAGCGGCTGCTTGTGGCCGCCGCGGAACCAGCGTGTCAACTTCGTGTGCGTCGAACCATACGAAATGGCAGTGCTGGCAAACGTCGACGTTGATTTGCGCTGAGTTCGACAACGCGACGTCGATCATCGGATGCCGGCACGAGGGACAAGGGAGACCAGTGCGCCCCTCGCCGCGCATCAGCTCCACTGTGACCGCGCGACCACCGCAGTTGTCGCACGCCCAGAAGACTCCGTCTGAAGTGCGCACCTCTTTCAAAGGCACCTTGCAGCGTGGGCATATGAGCGGGGCGTCGCTGGCCATTTGAGTAGAAATAGTGAGAAGTGATCAGTGAGAAGTGAAAAGTAAACTCCGCGTGCTCTCACTTCTCACCTGTCGCTAATCACCTGTCATTCGGCGTCGTTCTGGTATAGTCGCGCATGAATTGGTTTGGTCGCGCCCGGCTTTTGGTCCTGACGCTGATTTGCGTTTTTTGGACCGGGCTGATTTTGCTCGGCTATTTTTTGCCAGGGGTGCCGTTTCTCTCGGCGCCGTGGCGCGGCGAACAAAGCTTTGAAGATTTGCTTCGGCGCGAAGGGCGAAAGACCGCTCCGCCGCGGGATTTTGTTTTTCTCGGACTTGATCAAAGCACATTGCAATTGCCACCGCTGACGGCGGAAGAAATCGCTGGCAACCGCGCGTTTCAATTGATGACCGCGCAGCCGTTCCCGTGGTCACGAGAAGTTTGGGCGCTTTTGCTTGATCGAGTGTTCGGAGCAGGCGTGCGCCTGGTGATGTTCGACATGATCTTCGACGAGCCTAAGGATGGTGATGCGGAATTTCATGCGGTGCTCGATCGTTACCGCGACAAGGTCATCCTCGGTGCCAATTTCGATGTGCAAAATGCCGCGCAGGCGGTTACGCCAAACGATGCCCTGATACCGCCGCCGCAACTGCACGATGACCGGGTCGGCTTCGTGAATTTCTGGGCGGACCCGATCGATGAAAAAATTCGGGCTGTGAATTATCGGGTGACGGATCGCCAGCTGGCGAATTTGCCGCCGCACCCGAGCGAGGAAATTTATGAATCTCTTTCCGCACGCGGACTGGAGAAAATCGATCATGGGAACGATGTGCCCGGCGATTTTCGCGGGCACATGATTCGCTTCACTGAGCCGGATGCGTTCCCGCCGCACCCGCTCTACGAAGTTTTCGATCCAAAACTTTGGCACGCCAATTACGCGGATGGCGCGTTTTTCAAGGACAAGGTGGTGATTGTCGGAGCGTCGGCGCAGGTGGCGCACGATGTTTTCGATACGCCGATGAGCCCAATCACATCGGGCCCGGGACTGCATTTGCAGGCGATGGCTGCGGCGATTGACCACGAGTTCTTGCACGCGACGCCGCCGAAAGTTGGATTCGCCCTTGTTGGATTGGGGGGGCTTATCGCGTGGTCGTTGGTCGCGTTCGTGCGCAAACCGTTGCTTTGCCTTGGGGCGTTGGTTGCGGTTACCGCTGCATATCTCGGCGCGGCCCGATTTTTCTACGACAAGACGGGTCTGCTGTTGCTTACAGTTCCCGTCCTCTCTGCGCTGGTTCTCAGCGGGTTTTTTTCGCTCGGGTTCGAATACTTCCTGGAGCGCTTGGAGAAATTGCGCACCCGGCGGACGCTCGAACGCTACGTCTCGAAAAATTTGGTCAAAGAAATTCTCGAGAATCCCGACAGCTATTACAGCTCGCTGCGTGGAATACGCGTGCCGGTGGCAATCCTGTTCTCCGACTTGATTGGCTTCACCACGTTATCGGAAAAAGCCGACCCAGAGGCGCTGGTGGCGCAGCTCAATGAATATCTCACCCAGATGACTTCGGTCATTTTCAGCAATGGTGGCACACTCGATAAATTTATTGGAGACGCGATCATGGCCGTGTGGGGCAACGTGCGCAGCCTTGGCACGGCGCAGGACGCGAAAAGTTGCGCGCGCGCGGCAGTGGGGATGCGAAGTGCGCTGCAGCAGCTCAATGCAAAATGGCACGGCGAAGGGCGCATGGGGCTGGGTATGGGCATCGGGATCAATCACGGCGAAGTCATCGTCGGCAATATTGGTTCCCACGAACGGATGGATCCGACCGTTATCGGGGATGCAGTAAATCTGGCGTCGCGCCTGGAAGGTCTTACTCGAGTTTACGGCGTCGATATTCTCGTTGGCGCTTCGGCTGCCGAACTGGTGCGGGACGAATTTCATTTGCGCTCAGTTGCGCGGGCGCAAGTGAAAGGCAAAACCAAACCCGTTGACGTTCTTACCCTGGTTGGTGCCCGGGGCGAGAGCGTCGATCTGGAATTTCTCAAATGGCTGGAAACGTACGAAGAGGCGCTGGAGAAATTTCGGGCCCGCGATTTTACAGAGGCGAAAATCCTCTTTTCACGATTCCTAGAATTTTATCCCGACGATTTGCTGGCCAAGATGTACCTGGGGCGCGCGCTCGAATATGAGCAGGCGCCGCCCGACGAAGCATGGGAGGCCGTGGAAGTGTTCGAGAAGAAATAACAGCTGCGATTCACTCGCTCCGGAATGCTGTAGGGCGAAATTTATCGCATGACGCGAAGATTTGCCCGCGAATCACCCGCCTCCGCTCTGCTCCGGCGCGGCGGGCGCTAATTCACGCGAATCGACAAGAGCATTTTCACAAACAGTCCGATTCTCGGCGGTTAGCAAACCGCCGCTCCTTGGACTTTTATATTCGCGTTCATTTGCGTCATTCGCGGGCTAAACATTTTCGATTGCGGCTTCGCCGCTCCGGCACAACAAATCAGCCCCAAAATAGGGTGCATTCCGCTGCTCAAAAAAATCCAAAAAAATTTAAAAAAAAGCTTGCCACAGTCCTAGCACTTCAGCTAGACGGGAAGCTGGCGAGACTTACAGGCCTTCCAAGCGTTCAAAAAAAATTTAAAAAAAAGCTTGTCAGGGTTCAAAAAGTTTAATAAACGCCACCTTAAACCTAACCAAACCAATGGAGAAACTAATGATTAAAAACGTGCTAAATAAGTTCGGATTCGTGCGCATCGCATTGGTAGCGAGCGTCGGATTTCCATTCATTGTAGCATCGAACGCGTTTGCGCAGGCACCGCCGCCACCGCCGCCCCCGGGGGCTGCTGCTCCGGCACCTGCTGCGGAAGTCGAGCGGGTGATTGTGACCGGGTCGCTCATTCCGACCGCGGAGGAAGTCGGTCCGAACCCGGTGTTCAGTCTTAACCGCGACCTGATCAACAAATCAGGCGCAGGCACCACCACGGAACAACTGCTCCAGAGGCAGCCGGTGATGAACGGCGCCAACATTCCCGTT
>QHOF01000193.1:0-496 GCA_003219335.1 Verrucomicrobiota bacterium
AGGCCGGCTAACGGTTACAGTTTTAGCAATTGGACTGGCAGCGGCACCGGTTCTTACTCTGGGCCGAACAATCCGGCCTCAATTACAATGGGTGGCCCCATCACGGAGACAGCTAGTTTTACTCATAACTGATAACACAGCGCGTAGCGCAAGGTCGAGGAACACGAAGCCACGATTGCCGAACTAAAGTGTGGAATGGAGGCTCTCACTGCGGCAGTGAAAGATTCGAATCCAAAAGGTGAGTGCGCAGCTTGAAGTGAGCAGACCTGCGCCGCAGACGGTCGCCAACAATCAGTAAATATTGGGAACTTACCACGGATCGCACGAATGGCACGGATAGGCAGGACGTAGTGGTAGGAAGACAGCGGTCGGAGATCAGAAATTCGCTGTCAGTTCGCCTGATTCGCGGACGATTTCCTCGGTTTTTGCCTGAGCAGCCACACGACGCCAGCATGTAACCGGGTCAGCTGCGGTTTTGCAGCACCCAGCCAGTTTT
>QHOF01000193.1:546-9038 GCA_003219335.1 Verrucomicrobiota bacterium
TCCAACATCGTGGCAGACTTCGAGTGCCAGCCCGTTGGCCTTGTTAATCATCTGCATGAATTGTTCGGCAGGATAGACCAGCGGTTGGACGCGACCTGATGAGCAGCGGTACAGCTTCATCCAATCAACGGGGTTGCGAAGATTACTGCGACATCGGCGTCGCTATGCTGCGTGAATTCGCCCGTAGCAAGCGAACCGAACAAGATCACAGCCAGAGGGTGAAGGCGGGAAACGCTTTCGACAAACTGCTGCAGCTCATCAACGTGCGGGTAACGCTCGCGCAGCAGCGAGAGGCGCGCGCCTAGTTCAGGCAATGATGCGGTTGGCAAATCCGACAACGTTTCGGGGATGGCTGATACACTCCGTCGCTAGCTTCTCATCATAATACTGGGCTGGATAGCCTTCAGCAAAGCCATTCGAATCCGAGTCCAAACATCGGACCGCTCGGATCAGGGAACGTTTTCGCTCGTACCTGCTGGGTTCGCGGAGACCCTCGACTGAGCGAGTTTGCTGCGGTGGACGCCGTAGAAGAAATAAACGATCATGCCGATGACGAACCAGACCATGAGCCGTTCCCATGTTCGCCATGGCAGCGAGATCATCAGGTAAAGCGCCGACAGCGCGCCCAGGGGGGCGACGATCCATACCGCCGGTGTTTTAAATGTGCGAGGTAACTCCGGTTCGCGGATGCGCAACACGAGCACGCCAACTGAGACGATCACGAAGGCCAGCAATGTGCCGATGGAAACGAGGCTGCCCGCTTCGCGCACGGTGAATAGTGCCGCAAAGAAAGCGACAACAACGCCGGTCACTATGGTCGTGATCCACGGGGTGCGGAATTTTGGGTGAACCCTGCTCACAAACTTCGGCAGCAAGCCATCGTCGGCCATAGTCCAAAAAATCCGCGACTGGCCGAGGAGCATCACGAGAATGACCGAGCTAAGGCCGGCGATTGCGCCCAGCTTAATAAGCGCGGACATCCAGCCCAGTCCCGCGTGGTCAGCCGCAACGGCGATCGGGTCCGGTACATCCAGTTGCAGGTAAGGCACGATGCCCGTTGCCAACGCCGATACCGCGATGTAGAGCACGGTGCAAATTAACAGCGAGCCGATGATGCCGATGGGCATGTCGCGCTGCGGGTTCTTTGCTTCCTGCGCTGCGGTGCTGACTGCGTCGAAACCGATGTAGGCGAAAAACACGATCCCCGCGCCTTGCATCACGCCGCTCCAGCCGAACTGGCCGCGGACGCCCGCGCTCGGCGGGATGAACGGATGCCAGTTGGCGGGATTCACTGCGTGCGCCGCGCCGAAGATGAACAGCAGCACGACAGCGACTTTCACGAACACAATTATGTTGTTCACCGTCGCCGATTCGCGAATGCCGATCACCAGCAGGAAAGTGATGATGGCAATAATGATGACGGCCGGCAGATTGAAGACGGCCGTCACCTGCGTTCCATCGACCAAGGTGATCAGCGTCCCGCGCGCTGCCGACAACTGCGCGGGGATGTGAATGCCGATGTCATGCAAAAACGAAAAACCGATGGAAACCGTGACCGCGCCGAGGGCATATTCCAAAATCAAGTCCCAGCCGATGATCCATGCGAACAACTCACCGAGCGTGGCATATCCGTAGGTGTAAGCGCTGCCGGCCATCGGCACCAGCGACGCGAATTCGCTGTAGCAGAGGGCAGCGAAGATCGAGGCCACGCCCGCAAGCACAAACGATAAAACCACCGCCGGCCCCGCATTCTGCGCCGCGACGGTGCCGGTAAGCACGAAAATGCCCGTGCCGATGATCGCGCCGATACCGAGCGCCGTGAGGTTTGTCGCGCCGAGCGCGCGTTTTAGCCGAAAATCCGTCAGCGCATCCGCTTGAAGTTGGGTGACACTTTTTCTTCGAAGAAGATTCATTGAGCTAAATCGTTTGGCGCTGTGCTAATCGGGTTGGGCGTGGCAAGTCAAGCCACTGATGGTTTTTTTCCGAAAAATTTCCAGAGAAAATAAATCGGCACGCCGGTCAGCACGATCACCAAGCCTGGCCACGTTGTTTGCACTCTGTAGGCGAGCAGGACGAGCATGATCGCCGTGGCGCCCACGATGTACAGAGCGGGTAGAATCGGGTAACCTAATGCGCGGTACGGACGTTCCGCCTCTGGCCGCTTTCGCCGTAGCACGAACACCCCGGCAATAGTCAACACGTAGAAAATCAGCGCGGCGAAAATAATGTAATCCAGCAGGTTGCTGTAAAGATTGCCGTAGGTGAGCGCGCCAGTTGCTGGATCAACGTTTTGCGTGCGCGGGAGCACCAGCAACGCCGTCCAGATTCCCTGGAGCACCAGCGCGATTGCCGGCACGTGTTTCGAATTTAGCCGGGCCGTCGCTTTAAAAAACAAACCATCCTGCGCCATTGCGTAATACACGCGCGCCCCGGCAAGGATCAGTCCGTTGCAACAACCGAACGTGGATATCATGATCGCGACCGCCATGATCCCGGCTCCCGCGCCACCGAACATCACCTGCATCGCCGCGGTGCCGACTCGATCGTCTGGAGCATGCTGAATTTTGTCCAACGGCAACACAAACAGGTAAGCGACATTCGCCAAGATGTAGAGCGTGATCACGAGTCCGGTGCCGAACAACAGCGAGAGTGGAATGTTTCGTCGCGGCTCGCGCACTTCGCCAGCGGTAAACGTGATGTTGTTCCAAGCGTCCGCGGAAAAGAGCGAGCCCACCTGGGCAACGCAAACTGCGATCAACATCCCCAGCGCACTGCCCGTAGCGGAGACCGCTCCGATGAACCCGAGATCGGATGTAATTGGCGAAACCGCGGTCGGCGTCCAGAAATTCGCGACATTCGCGTGCAACGCGCCGGCGTTGCGCCCGACGAAAATCCCAAGCACGACCAGCGCGATGAGGGAAAGCGTTTTCGCCGATGTGAACACGTTTTGGATGAGCTTGCCTAATGAGAGGCCGCGCGTATTTACGAACGTCAGGAGAATGATGATTAAGATCGCAACGAGTTGTTGCGTCGAAAGGCTGATCGCGTAGCGCTGCGAGAGCGTGATCGGTGGAACAATCCATTGCGTCGGCGAAACGGCATCGGTGAACACACCGAGAAAGCGTGCGAATGCCACGGCTACAGCGGCGATTGTTCCGGTCTGGATCACCAGGAACAGCGTCCAGCCGTAAAGAAATCCCCAGAGCGGACTGTACGCTTCGCGCAGGTAAACATATTGGCCGCCGGCTTTCGGCATCATTGCGGCCAGCTCGCCGTAGCTGAGCGCGGCAACGATCGTGAGCACGCCGGTAACGACCCAAACGACAAGCAACCACCCGGCAGACCCAACGAGCCGCGCGATATCGGCCGAGACGATGAAAATTCCGGAGCCGATCATCGAGCCGGCGACGAGCATCGTTGAATCAAGAAGGCCCAGTCCCCTGACGAATTTCTGTTCGGCTGGAGGTGCTTCCGTTATTGCAGTTGTCATTTGAGCCAGTTGGACCTGGCGGAGAGTTAATCATCAGAAAGCTGTGCCACGCAATGCGAAAAATTGCGGCATCGTGGTAAGGGTCGAGCAATTTTTAAACGCAAAATTGTTTTACGTATAAAAAAGAACCGTGTAATCTCCCGCCCACCGTGACGATCTCGAATCACTTCAGGCGAAAGTTTCTGGCGATTTCGGCCGCTGTTGCGGTGCTGCTTCTCGAATTGGCTGCTGCGCCGCAGTTCACTTATGGGCGAGCAACCACCCAGTTTGAAGCGCTACCGCTCGCGCGTTCGGTTCAAAATCATTTGCTGGTGCGCGCCTTTATCAATGGCAAGCCGGCGTGGCTTACAATCGATAGCGGCGCGCCGGTAAGCGCAATCGCCTTGAATCGCTCCCAATATTTTCGGCTGAAGCCAGCCACGGCAGAATCAAAGTTGCCCGCACGCGTCCAGATTAACGGCGCGTTCAACAGGGTGGCGATCGCGCGTGAGCTGCGGATCGGAGGATTAACTCTGGTCGATGAACCGGTGGTTACTGTGGATCTTGGCTACTCTGCTCGAGCCGCGCGCAGCGCTCATGAACAGGAAATCGACGGGATTATAGGAGCGGACATTCTTTTTCCCACCCAAGCGGTGCTGGACTGCGAACGGCAGTTGCTCATCCTCAAGACCGATCCGGACGTCTTGGGAAGTGTCCCTGGCTTCGACCGGCGCGGATTGCGAGCTGTTCCGATCCAAGTCAGCGATGGTTTCAATCTGTACGTCAATGGTTCGGTAAACGGGAAACCCGCACGGCTGATGGTCGATACCGGTTCGTTCACCACGCTGTTGCACCACTCTTTTGTTCGGCGAATGCGAATCGCCACCCGGGAGACACACTATAGTTCGTCGGCTGTGAATCTGAAAGATCGCGGCATGCGTGTGGCGCGTATTCGCAAGCTGTCAGTCGGCTCGGTGGACATCATCGGCAAGGAAGTCGGCGTCATTGACCTAGAAGGACTAATTCACGACGGACTACTGGACGGCTCGCCGCCCGTCGCCGGTTTGCTCGGCGCGGAAACGCTGAGACGGCACCACGGCATCATCGACTTCGGCACGCGCACTCTCTATTTGCGCTAGCGGCTGGGCGCAACTGCTTCTCTTGTCATTCCCAATGAAGTCGCCTGCCACGCCGGAGCTTTAGCGTAGGCGGGAGGAATCTCTGACTTTTTCTGATGAACGAGATCACACATGCTTTCGTCTTAGGTGCCGGTGTCGGCAAGCGGCTGCGACCCTTAACAGACGATCTGCCCAAGCCTTTGATTCCGATTTTTCAAAAGCCGCTCATCACGTTTGCGCTGGATCATTTGATTGGCGCCGGAGTGAACAAGTTCGTCATTAACACGCACATGCTTTCCGAATTATTTCGAAACTTTTTTGGCGAGAACCGCTACGCCAACTGCCCAATTACGCTCGTGCACGAGCCGGAGCTGCTGGAGACCGGCGGCGGCATTAAGAATGTGGAGCGCATTCTGGCCAGCGATCCGTTTATCACTTACAGCGGTGATATCCTGACGGACGTTAATCTGCAACCGTTGGTTGACGAGCATTTCCGCTGCGGAAATGACGTCACGCTCGCATTGCGCCAAACCGGTTTGGCGTCGCAGATGGCGTTGCGTGATCACCGCGTCGTGGACATCGCGAATCGCTATGGAATCGCGGGAGATCTCGATTTCGCCAACATCGCTGTTTGGAATTCAGCGATTTTCCAGCGAATTCCGCCGCAGAAAAAAATCTCCTTCATTCCGATCATTGCGGATTGGATAGGCCAGGGCGGCAGGATCGGTGGTTTGGTGATGAACGATGGAAAATGGTTCAATATTTCTTCGCGCGCCGAATATCTCGATGTGCACCGCACGATTTTGCGAGAGAATTGGAGGCCGCATTTCGTTAAAATGCGCGAATGGCCCGAGCGCGTAGCCAGCAGCGCAATTGTTGATCCCAGCGCCGAATTGCGCGGCTGCACCGTTGTCGGACCAAAGTGTCGCGTCGGCGCGGACGCCATCCTCGAAGACACAATTTTGTGGCCGGACGCAGAAATTGCTTCCCAAAGCCGGCTGGAGGCTTGTATTGTCCGCTCCCGAAAAAAAGTCAGCGGCATCCATCGCAACAGCGACATCTGATTATGAGGACCGACCTTCTACTCCGGCGAACACGGATGCACTTCCCGCGTTTGGATGTCGCCGAGATAAAAATCAGCCCGATCCAAAAAGGCGGGTCGGACCGCAAATTTTACCGAATCCGTTGCTCAGCAGAGCAGGCGTTGATCCTGGTCAAATACAATCTGGAGCGGGAAGAAAACCGGCATTACGTGCCCATCGCGAACTTTCTCGGGGAGCACGGAATTCGCGTGCCGGAGATTTATTTTCACGATCCGGACGAAGGCCTGATCTGGCTCGAAGACTTGGGCGAGCGCGACCTCTACAGTTATCGGCAGGAAAGCTGGCTGGTGCGCTGCGTGTTTTACGAATCGGCGCTGGATCAAATCGCCACGCTGCACGCGTTGCCCGAGTCGGTCTGCATGGAAATGAAGGAGCATTTGCCCGCGGAGTTCAATACTGAGCTTTACCTGTGGGAGCAGAACTATTTTTTCAAGAATTGCCTGGGCCGCTATTTCAAGATCGACAAGACAAAGCTCGGGTCGCTGAACGCGTTGCCGGCGCTAAAGGAAATCGCGGAGCGCCTGGCGTCGTCCGCGATTTTCAATCGCAAAACATCATCATCCGGAATGGGCAGGCCTACCTGATCGATTTCCAGGGAATGCGACCTGGGCTGGCCGAATACGATCTCGCGTCGTTGCTCTACGATCCGTATGTGGATCTAGCGGGAGCCGAGCGCGCCGAGCTGATCGCCTACTATCGCGCGCGGCAGATCGAAAACGGCATCGCGATTGACGGCGATTTCGATTTGAAATTGCGCCTTTGCGCGATGCAGCGGCTCATGCAGGCGCTGGGGGCTTACGGTTTTCTCGGCCTGGTAAAAGGCCACAAACATTTCCTCAACCACGTGTCTGCCGCTGTGAGATCGTTGCATTTCATCGTCGCGAAAATTGATCGACTGACCGAACTGGAGAAGGCTCTAAGCGAACTGATGCAGCAATCAGTGTAAGATCATTTCACCACGATTTCGCTGAACGGAAACACATAGGCCTGGAGCGAAACGAGAATGCCCACCAGCGCCGCCAGCGCGATGCTGTGAAAGAAAACGTAACGCAAGATGTTTCCCTCGTGGCCGTACCAGTTGGTGGCTGTGCTGGCGACTACAATGCTCTGCGCGTCCACCATTTTACCCATCACGCCGCCTGAGCTATTTGCCGCGGCCATGAGCGTGGGGCTCAGGCCGAGTTGACCGGCAGTGATTTTTTGCAGGCCGCCGAAGAGGACGTTCGAGGCTGTGTCCGAACCGGTGAGCGCCACGCCGAGCCAGCCAAGCAGCGTACCGAAGAATGGATAAAGATTGCCGGTCTTGGCCAGTGCTAGCCCAAGGGTGGCGTCCATACCCGAGTACCGCGTGATGTAACCGAGCCCGAGCATCGCAGCGATTGTCAGTAGCGAAAAACGGATGCGAAAAATAGTCTTGAGATACCCGCGCAACATTTCTCGCGGGGAAAATTTCATCAGCAGTCCCGCGATGGTCGCCGCGAGCAAGATTCCGGTGCCGGTGGCCGAAAGCCAATTCAACGTGAACACGGCGGTTTCCGGCCTGGTTGTATTTTCCGGCGTCGGTTTCGGAACAACGGGCGGCGCGCGCACGACGACCATGTGCAAACCGGCGACTCGGAAATTTGGCGCAGAAATTTTGTCCAGCGACGATTTCACTGTGGGCAACCCCCAGACGAACAAAATCAGTGTGAGCAGGATCCAAGGCACCCACGCGCGCCGTAGCGCGGCCTTCTCGCCCGGAGGTCCGGCTGCATCCTGTCTCCGTATTGCATTTGCGACCGGAGCACGGGCAGCGGCGACATGCGAGATGTCTGCGCTGCTTTGCCTGGGCGTCCAGAATTTTAGTAGCACAACTAGCGCGATGATGGACGAAAGCGACGCGACGATGTCCACGAGCATTGGCCCGACGAAATTCGAGACCAGAAATTGCGAGACGGCGAACGCGACGCCCGCGACAAGCGCCGCGGGCCAGATTTGAATCATGCCGCGCAGACCGGCCATCGCCCATACGACCCAGAACGGCACGATAAATGAGAAGAGCGGCAGCTGACGCCCGACCATTTTCGATAGCGCGAATTCGTCAATGCCAGTGACTTTGCTCAGCGCGATGATCGGCGTTCCTAGCGCCCCAAACGCAACCGGTGCCGTGTTCGCGATGAGCGCGAGCCCGCACGCTTGCAGCGGTCTGAACCCGAGTTGAATCAAAATCGCCGACGTGATCGCGACCGGAGTTCCAAACCCCGCCGCGCCTTCAAAGAATGCGCCGAATGCAAATGCAATAAGAATGACTTGAATGCGTGGGTCTGGCGTAATCCTGGCAAGGCTGTCGCGCAGCAGGGCAAACAGCCCGCGTTCGACCGTGAGTTGATACAGAAAAATCAGATTGAGAATGATCCAGCCGATTGGAAATAACCCGAACGCCGCACCGTAGATTTCCAAAGGCAAAGAGCGCGATGACCAGCGCGATCGCCAGTCCGAGCGACGCGGCTAAGTGGATACGGATTTTGAAGACGCCAATCGCGCTCAATAAAACGACAATTGGCAGGGCAGCGACTGCGACGGAAAGCGCGGCGTTGTGAAGGGGATCGTAATTCTGAAGCCAGGTCATCCGGGTTCCGGTGCTATGCCGGAGATTTTATGACGCGATCGGCGGTCAGATGGAATATTCAAACGAGAAACGGATTGCTCTTCCGTTCCGTCCCGATCGCCGTCGGCGGGCCGTGGCCGGGGAGAACAGTGACGTCGTCGCCGAGCGGAAATAATTTTTTCCGAATGCCGGTGATCAAAAGATCGATGTCTCCG
>QHOF01000194.1:0-1404 GCA_003219335.1 Verrucomicrobiota bacterium
CTCCCCTGCCGAAGGTGTTGTCAAGCGTGCCATCCGTATTGTAGCGCGTGACGGCAAAGTCCTCGGTGCTGTAATCATTGTTTTTGTAAGTTTGCCCGACGACGACCAATTTGCCATCTGCCTGGACCGCGACTGCGTTGGCGATGTCGGTGCTGCGATTAATGTCGGTCGTCACCTGGCCGCCGGTGCCGAATGTGGGATCGAGGTCTCCGTCGACGGCTTGGGCCATCTGCACACTGCTGAGCAAAGTCAGGATTATTACCGTGGCGCCGATCGCGCGGTAGTGAATGGTGAGTCGGCAAAGTTTTAAGTGGGTGATTTGCATAGATGTCCTTTCATTTGTTCCTAAAGGCTCATAACGCGAGGTGTCGTATCTGCCAAGTACAGCATAGTAACAACATTGTTACATTCCGAAATGATGCCGAAACGAGAGCGATGCAGCCCAACGCGAGAAGTACCTCAAAACGGCATCTGCCGGCACAGCTTCAGGCGCACAACGATGGTCGCGTCGACTCGATAAAGGAACGCCCGCCGTTTGAGCTTGTGTATTGGAAAGGTTCTCGAAACGAGAGCGACGCCGCACAAAGAGGGAAGTACCTGAAAACGGCGTGGGGAATTCTCTACATCAAAATTCGCCTACGCCGTTATCTCACGGGGTAAAGCCCTTGTCAGCTGGAAAACATCGAACGTCCAACGTCCAATGAGACGGTAAGAGCGGGAACCGAATCGTACCAGGACCGCAAGTGCGGGATCATTCACTGGCCATCAAGGTAGCGCGCCAATGCAAAGTTGCTCCATTGATTACTAAAGGTGGCTTGAAATCCGACGGCCACAATCTTCCCGTCGGACTGAAGAGCGGCCCCGTTGGCTCCACCATTGAGATCGCCAAATGACGTGCGCACTCTGCCGCGGACACCGAAGGTCGGGTCGAGTGAGCCGCGCGGATTCAAACGCGCCAGCAAGAAGTCGGAATCGGATGATTCAGTGTTCGCATAACCAACGGCGATGATTTTGCCATCGCTTTGCAAGAGGACCTTGTTGGCGCTCTGGCAGCAACTACCGAAGTCGATTTGCGTTTTCCCGTCGCGACTAAAGCTGGTGTCGAGGACGCAGCTTGAGGTATAGCGCGCGACAGCGAAATTGTGGGACGAGCCGTTTTGGGAGATCGCGAATCCAGCAGCCTTTAGCATGCAACGCCGAAGTAGAATGGCGACGAAGCGAAACCGACTTCAGGATAGCTATTACTTCGAGATCTAAAGAAGGCTAGAGGCGGGCCATTCACCCAATAGGACTCAGCTTGGCTGCCCAAGTGCCCTAGTTAGCTGGGCACTTGTCAATTTTGAGGACTGATGTGGTTCGCGGACGGATCTGCACTACGCTGCCCGGGGTGACGGTCGTAAGAAC
>QHOF01000194.1:1572-3350 GCA_003219335.1 Verrucomicrobiota bacterium
GCCGTCGTTCGTCGGAGCCGAGGAGGCGAAATACTGGCTGATCGGCCGCCCGGTGGTTGGGTACGTGTCGTAGTAGAAGTATTGCCACAGCAGGTTACCTCCGGAATCAACCTTCGCCAGCCATGGCACCTGCGGAACACTGTCGAGTAGCTCCAGGTTTCCGAGTCCAGCGAGGACGTACCCCCCGTCGGCAGTCTGATGCACCGAGTAAGGGAGGGCCGTGATAAGCACGCAGGTTGTGTCGTAGCCGTTGAAGTAGCAATAGATTCCGCCGTTGTAGGCCTTCTGCCACTCGATGTTTCCGCTGGAGCCGAGTTTGAGAAGCAGGGCGCCCCCCGAGTCTTCTTGAGGGAAAGGACCGCCCGGGCTGTTACTCCAGTTGCCGACGACGAGGTAGCCGCCGTCGGAAGTTTGAATGCCGGAGAGCGCGTGCGTGTAGCTGCTTGGTGAGCCCTGGTTATCGACGTTGTTGAACCCTTGTTGCCACCGAACATTGCCGCTCGGGTCAAACGACGCGACGAGCACACTTGTGGGATAGGGAAAGCTCCCGCCGACGACAGAGGACTCTCCGATCGCCACATAGCCGCCATCGGAGGTCTGTTGCACTGCGTTGAAGAATGCAAGGGTCGATCCGATCGGTCCCAGTTCCCGCTGCCACTGCACCGTGCCTGCGCCATCGAGCTTAAGGATAAGGGCACCAAGGTACAGATTGGGGTCTGTCGCGCTCCCAACGGCGATGTAGCCGCCATCAGTCGTCTGTTTGATCTGGGTAATGGCGCTGCCATGCGGTCCGGCGGGGTAGGCGACGGCCCAGACGACTCGGCCCTGCGGATCGAGCTTCTCCACCAAAGCGCGTTGGATGTACAATCCGTGGCACCCGAGAATGCCCCCGCCCAGGATGTAGCCTCCGTCTGACGTCTGCTGGGCGGAGACCCCCAAGCCATAGTCCCCCGGTGCACCGCTCGCGCACCCGATTTCTCTCTGCCATTGCGGACGACCGGACGCGGAGAGTTTGAGGATCCAATTGACGCCGACGCCGCTCGGGGAGTCAGTCAGGGCCAGCGCGAAGTAGCCTCCGTCGGAGGTGGCTGCCACGCTTTCGGGAGTAAGCCCGTATTCGAGCTGCTGGATCGTGTTTCCGTACGCCGTGACGAACGGGCCAGAACGCGCGTCCACGCGGGTGATGGGAGCGCTACGGCTCGACCCCATCACGCCGGCGGCAAGCATCAAAAAGAGCAGACCGGTGCTCGCCAACACGATCGCGATGGCGCCCTTAATGCCTCGTGCCGCGCGAGTCGCGATCGCCGATCCGTGTTCGAGATCAAAGTTCGTTGTCTTGCTCATAACTCGTTTCCTCCCCGCGCCAAGTATTAGTTCTTAATCATGCACGTTCACATAATTTAGAGGTCAGAGCCGTTCAAATATTCCCCCGGGCGCCAGAAATGCCCGAGCAGACTGGTGCATATGGCTCATTTCAAGCTGAGGGGAAATTACTGGCCAAGGTAGCGCGCCAAGGCAAAGTTGGTCGATTGATTACTAAAGGTAGCTTGAAATCCGACGGCCACAATCTTTCCATCGGACTGAAGAGCCGCCCCGTTGGCTCCACCATTGAGATCGCCAAATGACGTGCGCACTCTGCCGCGGACACCGAAGGTGGGGTCGAGTGAGCCGCGCGGATTCAAACGCGCCAACAAGAAGTCGGAATCGGATGATTCAGTGTTCGCATAACCAACGGTGGTGTTGCCGTGGCCGTCCCACTTGGGCTGGGCGTAGGTGTA
>QHOF01000194.1:3403-5118 GCA_003219335.1 Verrucomicrobiota bacterium
AAACGAATGACCTTGACCCGCCAACAACAGCGAATTGTGAGGCGCTCCCAACCTTACCAAATCCGCTACCGTCAAATTATATTGCGGCGCGGGCATACTGTCTTGTTGATATGCCGCAACAAATATCGGCGAGTCATTAGTCGTGAGCATTCCGAGCGGACTTGCTGCCGACAAATTGTTCGGAGCATAATTGTTTACGTCGTGGTTGAAGTTGCTGTTTTTCAAACTAACAGGATCATCGAACTGCATCGCAGGCGACATCAATACAGCCGCATTGACCAAATGTTTTCCAGCTAGCCAAGCGGAGTGAGATGCACCCGCGCTTCCGCCGACTGCGAACACTTCGCCATTGCAACGGAGATCGGCTTTGGCTTTCGCCACCGCCAGCATCACATCATTAGTCTGATCCGGGAAACGGCCATCTGAAGTCTGTCCGACAAGTTGTCCCGGTGGAGCCAGACGATATTCAGGACATGCTACAAAATAGCCGGCATTAACCAAGTCTTGCGCGCAGACATTAAAAGGCAAGCCGGGGTCACCACTCTTGAAACCTCCGCCATGAATGGCCAACGCGAATGGCCACGGGCCACTCCCGCTTGGAAGCAATATTTTCCAGTGTAACGGTGTGCCGTCATCGGCAATTCCATAAGTTTCTATTTGCTGAGAAATTGCTATTCGGCTTAAAAATAAAAGACTAGCAAAAATAACGCTGGTGAACTTGGATGTTGTCTTCATAAATTAGTGAATGTAGTGAAGGGCTCATAACGCGAGGTGTCGTATCTGCCAAGTACAGCGTAGTAACAACATTGTTACATCCGAAATGATGCCGAAACGAGAGCGATGCAGCCCAACGCGAGAAGTACCTCAAAACGGCATGGGGAGAACGTTACATCAAAATCGCCTGCGCCGTTATCTCACAGTAGTAGGCGCTCCCGTTTAGACTTGGCGAGCGTGTTGCGTCTTCAGCGGTCGCAGAACAGAATGGTCGCTCGGTATGGACAAGGCTCGAAACGCGGTCGCGGCCATCGTCATTGCATTCGGCATCTGGTCGGCGATAGCCGGAGATTTCGATTCGGTTTTGCGGTGGCGAAATGTCGGGCCGTATCGCGGCGGCCGGACACGCGCGATCTGTGGCGTGCCGTCGCAACCCAATGTCTTCTATATGGCGCCGGTGAACGGCGGCGTGTTCAAATCGATCGATTACGGACGAACGTGGCAGCCGATCTTTGATGATCAGCCGACGGCATCAGTCGGCGCGATCGCAGTTTCAGTTTCCAATCCAAACATTGTTTACATCGGCAGCGGCGAAGGATTGCATCGGCCGGATCTTTCCGTTGGCGATGGCGTTTACAAATCAACGGATGCCGGCAAGACGTGGACACATCTGGGATTAAGCGACGGTCAGCAGATCGCGCAGCTGGCTGTCGATCCCAAAAATCCGGATCGCATTTTCGTTGCGGTCGCCGGCCATCCGTACGGGCCTAACGAAGAACGCGGCGTTTATCGATCGCTCGACGGCGGTAAGACATTCGAAAAAGCGTTGTACCGCAATCAAAACGTCGGCGGGAGCGATGTGCAGATCGATCCTAGTAATCCGCAAATTGTTTACGCCGCATTGTGGGAATCGCGCGAAGGCCCGTGGGAGAACGGCGTGTTCAACGGCGATGGCGGCGGCATTTTCAAATCAATCGATGGCGGCAAAACGTGGCGCCAGT
>QHOF01000194.1:5153-9856 GCA_003219335.1 Verrucomicrobiota bacterium
GCCCCGAGAACGTTGTTTGCTGCGGTCCGGACAAAAACGATCGCGAAACTTTATCGCTCCGACGACGGCGGTGAAACGTGGCACGGACCGACCGACGATCCGCGGCCGGGTCTCGGCATCGGCGGCGGCGATCTGCCGGTCGTACGATTCGATCCCAAGAATCCGCAGATCGTTTACTCGGCCAGCGTGGTTTGTTGGAAATCGACCGACGGCGGCAAGACATGGGATGGTTGGCGCGGCGCGCCCGGCGGCGACGATTATCAAAACGTTTGGATCAATCCGAACAATCCCGACATCATTCTGCTCGGCTCCGACCAGGGCGCGATCGTTACTGTGGACGGCGGTAAGACGTGGAGCTCGTGGTATAATCAATCGACTGCGCAGTTGTATCACGTCAGCGCGGACAACGCGTTTCCGTATCGGCTTTATAGCGGCCAGCAGGAAAGCGGGTCGGTTGAAATCAAGAGCCGCGGCGACGAAGGCGAGATCACGTTTCGCGACTGGCAGCCGGTCGCGGCCGAGGAGTACGGTTACGTCATCGCCGATCCACTGGATCCGGATATCGTCATTGGCGGGAAACTAACGCGATTCGATCGCCGGACCGGACAGGCGCAAAACATTCTGCCGGTGCCGGTGCAAACAGAGGAGTTCCGGATGTTGCGAACAGAGCCGGTGGTGTTTTCGCCGCTCGATCCGCATCTGCTGTTCTTCGCCGGCAACACGCTCTGGCAAACGCGCGATCTTGGGGATCATTGGGAAAAGATCAGCCCGGATTTATCGCGGCAGCATTACGAGCTGCCAGCGAGCGTTGGAAAATACAAGGCCGATGCGACGAAGCAGGCGCATCGTCGGGGCGTCATTTACACGGTAGCGCCATCGCCTCTCGATGTGAACCGCATCTGGTGCGGAACCGATGATGGTCTGATTCATCTGACTACCGACGGTGGTCAAACTTGGAACAACGTGACGCCGCCGAGTATCTCGGCTTGGCAGAAAATTTCGCTGATCGATGCCGGACATTTCGATGCCAACACTGCGTACGCGGCGGTGAACACGCTACGCATCGACGATTTGCGCCCGCACATTTTCCGAACGCACGACAACGGAAAAACGTGGACAGAAATCGTGAACGGAATTCCAGCCGGCCAGATCGTGAACGCAGTGCGCGAAGATCCAAAACGCAAAGGTCTGCTTTTCGCCGGAACGGAAAAAGGCGTTTACGTCTCGTTCGATGACGGCGCGAACTGGGAATCGCTGCGGTTGAATCTGCCGGCGACGTCGGTGCGGGATTTAATCATCAAAAACGATGATCTCGTCGTAGCGACACACGGGCGCGGGTTTTGGATTCTCGACAACATCACGCCGCTGCGGCAGTTCAACGCGAACCAGCTTGAGAATCTGCTGTTCAAACCGCAGGTCGAGTTGCGGATGCGCGCAAATCTCAACACCGATACGCCACTGCCGCCGGACGAACCAGCCGGCGAGAATCCGCCGGACGGCGCGATGATCGATTATTTCCTAGCTAGAAACGCGACCGGGCCGGTGACGATCGAGATCAAAGATAAAAAAGGCGAGTCGGTCCGGAAATATTCGAGCGGCGATGTGCCGATCGAGCCGAACCCAAAGCGGCTCAGAATTCCGAAGTACTGGATTCGCCCGGCGCAATCCGTTGCAACGAAAGCGGGGATGCATCGGTTTTTGTGGGACATGCATTACGCGCCGGTGCCAAACGTGGAACCGGAGTTCCCAATCGCGGCGACGTATCGCAACACTGCGCCGACGGCGACAGCGCCATGGGTCGCGCCGGGCAACTACACGGTTGTGGTTACGGTTGATGGCAAATCCTTCGCGCAGCCGTTGACAGTGCAGATAGATCCGCGGGTGAAAGCTTCGGCCGCCGATCTTCAAGAGCAGTTCGATCTCTCGTGGGCGTTATATCAGTTGCGGCGCAAGTTGGCGCCCATCGGCAAACAATTCGACGACATCAACGAGCAGCTGACGAAACTCAAAGCCGGTGCCGCGGAGCGATCAGATGTAACCGCGAAACTCGAGGCATTTTCGCAGACACTGGTGAAATTTGGGCCGCCGCATCCGCATCCGGGCGCGCCGCCGTCGCTCTTTGTGCTCGAATCGACGACTAGATTGTTCAACGAAATCCAAGGCGCGGACGCCGCTCCGACCGCGGCGGTCAAAGCCGCGGTGGCGAATATTCAGGCGAAAGTCGGACCGATGATGGATGTGTGGCGCAAATTGCTCGAGATCGATCTTCCGTCGCTGAATCTGCAACTGAAACAGGCTGGATTTCCCGAAGTCAAACCGGGGTCACCGCAGTAGAAATTCGAAGCGCACAACCCGAAGTGACTCCATCGCGACGATGCTCCATTGATCACAAACCTATCTTGAGGCATTTGAATAAGCGTGATCAGTGACCAGCCTTCGCCATCCGCCTTCACTGAATTACGGCGCGACGAGGAGGCTACGGCTTGGCGGGCGAGCGACAAGAAGTGCGTTTTGAAAATTACTGTCGCACCGATCCTGCCACTGCTCCATCATCATCGATAACGAATATAAATGTATGAAAGCATTTGGATTTTTTATTCTGGGTTTTGCAGCGCTCGCATCGGTTGCAGCGAACGCGCAGACGCAAAGCCCATTGGCGGCAGCAGGCGACGCGGCTGTGGCGCAGGAAATTCGCGGCTGGCTTGATCGTTGGACGAAGGCGGTCAGCGCCAAAGACGTTGATCGCGTGATGGAGTTGTACACGGATGACGTCGTTGCTTACGACGTTGTGCCGCCGTTACAGTACGTCGGGAAGGCGGCCTATCGCGCGGACTATCAACAATTCTTCTCGCAATACGACAGCGATCTTCATGTCGAGACGCGCGATCTGCACGTCGGAGCTAGCGGCGAGTTCGGTTACGCGAGCGGATTGCAAATGATCAGCGGCACGCTGAAGCATGGCCAAAAGTCCGGCATGTGGGTTCGATTTACGTCACTTTACCGGAAGGTGAACGGCAAATGGCTCGACTTTCACGATCACGTTTCGGTACCGGTTGAGATAGAATCGGGCAAAGCATTGCTGGATCTGAAGCCGTAGCCAACGCGGCCGCGGTTAGCCTTGTTTCTCGCTTAGCTGCTTGAGTGTTTTCTGCGCGCTGCGACGAATTTCACCGCGGTATTCGTCAGTGTCCGTCCACGACGACGCCGGTACGGTATGCGCCTCCAGGATCGCTAATGCCTTTTCGGCGTGCTGGCGGGCGAGGTCGTTCTGTCCATCTTGCAGATAGGCCTCGGCGAGGTTCTCGTGGGCGTCAGCCGAATCGGAGTAGGCGAGAAGGTTCAGTTTTAACACCTCGATTGCAGACTTCGGATCGCCAGCGCGCATGAAGTCCTCGCCAATGGTGGTCATGCTGATTTCAGGCCAGAGCTGAACCTCTGGATGGCGTTTGCGGGCTTCCAGGAGTTGCTGCGTTACCTGCGGCACTCCGTTTTCGAGCTCGACCTGCTCGAGGATTGGCGCGGCTGCTACCGCATCCGCCGGCGCCTGGCCGGGAGTCTTGAGCAGCGTGGTAACGAACCAATGCACGATGATGCCGGGAAGCTCGGGATGGGGCTTGAACATGTCGGTTCCATGGCCGCCGTGGGCGGGAACTTTGCCGATATCGAATGGCTCATACCAAAGCCAGGGTGCTTCTTCTGGCTCTACGTAATGCACGAGTTTCTTACTCGGGCTGGAGGCGCTGGCGTAAAGCAGCTGCATTGCCTCTTCGATGGGCGGATACTCGTCATCATCAGAGACGACGAACAGCTCGGGAAGTCCGGGCGAGTCGTGCAGGAATTGGAGACCTGGCCGAGAGGTTTCGCCTGATAGCAAGACCAGAGACTTCACTTGGGCGGAATGCCGGCGCGCGTTTTCAACAGAATTCTCAACGCCGATTACCCCAGCTCCCCCTATGCCAATGGAATCGCGAGTAACACCTGGCTGCGAAATTAAATATTGAAATGCGGTGTCAAGATCGCCCTTATAGAGGTTGCGTACCTTTGCCCACTCCGCGTCCGGCACCTTGTAATCAGGTGTGCCGCCGCTATCACCAAATCCCCGGCTGTCGACAGTAAGGGTATTGATGCCAGCCGCCGCCAACCGCGCGGCCACGTCGTCCCACGACTTACGTGTGCGATTGCTCTGATGAAACAACAATACGCCCGGCCCGGGCTTCGCCGCGGCAAAGTAGGTCGCTTTCAGGATCGTCCCGTCTGGTGTTTTGATATCGACGACGCTTGCGGCACTCTTCGGGCGCTCACCCGAAGCGGTTACGCTAAGTACGAGGACTGACGATACAAAGAAGGTTGGGATAAGTATTTTCATTGGCATGGGTTTGACATTGGAGCAGCAGATTCTTTCTCTTCATTGAACACAATCACGCGCGCGAATTTCCAGGAGTCGCCCGGCTGTCGCTTCATCACTCTCAGCACTTTGCCTCGCATCGGCTTAGGATTGCTGGAGTCCTTATAAGACATGTAGCCCCATTCAAACGCCCAATCGCCGGCGATTTGGACATCCTTGATCTCCGATTTGTAGCAAAGCGTCTTTGCTCGCTCGGGCTTCGCTTCCCAGCGCTTATCATTCGCGTAAATCTCTGCTTTGCCGATTTCCGCCGGACGGCCAGGTTGAATGCGAACAGCTTCGCTGTCCCACAACTTCG
>QHOF01000194.1:9865-11480 GCA_003219335.1 Verrucomicrobiota bacterium
CATCAGCTTTGTTGGTCAAGGTCGCTTCGACATCCTGCTGATGCAGTCGCTCGATTCCGATTCGAGCAGCGTCCTCCGAAGAGCTTTTACTCGCGCGGGTGTCATTGGCAGCGGGTAGCCGCACGGCAATAAAGGTGATCACAGCGACACTGACGAATCCCGACACCAAAAGGATTCGCTTTCCTTTCATTGGATCGAAAATCTGGGACATAAGCTCTCAGTTCACGGCAGCGTCTTTGCCACGCGAAACCCATGACCCTGTCTCGATAGTCGGGGGGATTTCTCTCGCGGGTGGCTGAGCGAAGGAGCCAAGTGGCGTAGTTCCACGAGCCGCCTCGATCAACGCGAAGACATTGGTTTCCCATTTCGGCCACGGTCCCGTTGTTCGGCGCAGCAGCGTAGCTCTCCGCGTAACAATCTTGCGTCCATTGCCAGACATTGCCCGCCATGTCGTACAGACCGAAACGGTTCGCAGGCTTCAAACCCACTGGGTGCGTTTGACCACCGGAATTTTCTTTGTACCAAGCGTGAGCAGCGGCAGTACTCTCGTCGTTGCCCCACCAGAACCGGGTGGTGGTGCCTGCCCTTGCTGCATACTCCCATTCCGATTCGGTGGGCAGACGGTATGGACCGTCGCCTGAGGCCGAGCCGGATCGCTGCAACGTCCGATTAAGCCAGGAAACGTAGGCTTCAGCATCGTCCCAGCTAACACAGATCACGGGATCATTATCGGTTTGCTTAAAGCCAGGATTTTTCCAACTCGCGCCGGCTCGCTTGGGCGAGTTCGGGCCGCCATTGTCAGAGCAGCCACCATCTGAGCGATATCCCGTTTCGCTCACAAACGCGGCATATTCGCGTCGCGTGACATCGTACTTACCTAAGGCGAAGGACCGAAGCGAAACTTTGTGTTGTGGTGCCTCATCGGCAACCGCTAAGGCGAAGGACCGAAGCGGAATTTTGTGTTGTTCAGTATCCCAACCGTGAGTCGCTGCCCAAGTTTTCTCCGACGCCGATGAGCCCATCGTGAACGAACCGGCGGGGATTACCACCATCTCCGGGCAATCCGGGCAATCGCGAAAAACGTCGCCCGGCTTCGCCGCGGCAAAGTCATTTGCTTTCAGCTCAACCACGCAAAAAGCAGTCGCAGCAAAGATGAACGCTGCGAAAAAGAAAATTGCGATGACTGATTCAGTCCGGAAGGAATCGGCGCGAAAGCAAGAGTTGCTAATGGATCGCATGAGTTCTTCAGTTCTTCGTCATTGATGCGATGCACCAGAATCGTACTTGTTCCCGCTCACGAGAAAATTTCAGGACTCGTGGCGCCGACTTTATGGAAGATTTTTGTTTGTTAGCGGGAACAAATGTTTACCTGAGGACTCCCATGTTGGGATGACGGCTACATGTCGGCCGACCCCGAGTTCGAAAATCTGGTGAAACTTTATTATCGCGATCTTTACCGATTTGGGCTAAGTCTCACCGGGAGTGAGGCGGATGCGTGTGATCTAACTCAGGAAACCTTCTACATCTGGGCGAACAAAGGTCACCAGCTCAATAATCCGACGAAGATCAAAGCGTGGTTGTTTACGACATTGCACCGGGAGTTTCTCCAGATTTG
>QHOF01000194.1:11618-17767 GCA_003219335.1 Verrucomicrobiota bacterium
GCTTATCGTGCGCCGCTTGTGCTGTATTACATGGAAGATTTGCCTTACAAGCAGATCGCTGAAGTATTGCAGATTCCGCTGGGAACTGTGCAATCGCGAATTGCGCGTGCGAAGGTCCGACTCTTTCAGCTCTTGAACGAAACCGCGCCTCCAATCAAGCAGACCCAATGACGAACGACGAAGCCAAACAGAAATTGCTGCTTTATCGCGGTGCGATTGATGACGCCGATCCTCAATTCGCAGAAGCTCTGGCGGACGCGCGCCGGGATCCGGAGCTTGCGGAATGGTTGCGCCAGCAGAACAGCGCGTACAATGCGATCCGAGCGAAACTTCGCGAGATTGAGCCGCCGCGCGACCTCGCGGAGACAATTATTCGACGACCCGCGATTCCATTTCATCGAGATTGGACCCAATTACTCAAGCTTGCCGCCGTCGTAATTGTCTCCGCGAGCGTTACGGCTGTAGCGCTGAAAGTATTGCAGCGCCAAAACCGGCCGGGCGCGCAAGGCCGGGAAATCCTTGTAAGAGGCGAAGTGCTCGATATGACGTGTTACATCGCGTATAACTTGAGTGGACCGGAGCACGCGCAGTGCGCAAGAGACTGCATTCGAAATGGTCTGCCGGTCGGGATTAAAGGCGAAAACGGCAAGGTCTATTTGCTCGTGGGGAAAACCAAACCGGTGAACGCCGAACTCGCTGACTACGCCGCGAAAATCGTGACAATCAAAGGTAAGGAAAGTCTCCGCGACGGATTCGCACAACTGCAGGTCGAAGAAATTAGAAAATTCTGACACTAGCCGCGGCATCGATTCGAAGCAGATGTTCTCTCGCTAAAGGCTAAGAACGTGAATGTGACAGTGTCGCTGATTACAACTTATCTCGAGATGCGATCGCCGGAGCAGTTGCGACCGAAGCGCACAGATGCGCGGTTTCAAGTGCGCGAAGAGACAGAACCTAATTGGGTTTTCAATCGCGATCTTTATTTTCGTGTCGGCGAACAGTGGCACTGGATCGACAAACGACCGTGGACGGATGAGCAATGGAGAGAGTACGCGGCCGCGCCTGAGCTGCGAACGTTCGCCGCGTGCTACGATGACGCGCTCGCAGGTTATTACGAGCTGCGTTATGACATGGAAGGCGGAGTCGAGATCGTGTACTTCGGTTTGTTACCTGAGTTTATCGGTCGCGGTTTGGGCGGCGCATTGCTCACAAGCGCAATCGAACAAGCCTGGTCCCGCCGTGGCGGGATCGCACCCAAGCGTGTCTGGGTGCATACGTGCAATCGCGATCATCCGCAGGCGCTCGCGAATTATCAGGCGCGCAGCATGGTCGTTTACAAGGTCGAGGAAACTTCAGGCTAAACAACGAAAATCATTGATGAGCCGCCTCGCTCTGTCGAGGCGTTCGGCTGTAGCGGCAACTGTGTCAGCTGGCTTGCAATGCAAGGGACAGCGAGCAATCATCGTATAAGAAAGGAAAATGCAGATGAATAAGTGGAGGAGCTTCTGTCTCGGGTTCGCGATTTTGCTCATTGGTTTGAACGCGATGGCGCAGGAACAGAGTGTGATAAAGCCGCGGTTACTCTTGAGCGAGATCGTTCAAGGAATGCCGAAGGGCGAGCGGCAGGAGGTGCGCGTTCTCACGGCGAGCTTCCGACCGGGCGACAAGACGATGCTCCATACACACCGCTTCCCGGTCACTGTCTATGTCTTGGAAGGGGTATTCACGTTGGAAATGGAGGGAAGCGAGCCAGTCACTGTGAAAGCTGGCCAAGCGACGACAATGCCGCCGCACGTGAAAATGACGGGTTATAACCGCAGTAGCACCGATCCATTGCGGCTGGTGCTCTTCAATGTGAGTGACCCAGACACACCATACCTTGACCCGGTGCATTAGCCTGTCGCTGAGGGGGGCGTACTGCGGAGCGCATTGCCGGCGCGCCGTGGTGAACGCCTTCCGGCGAACGCTCAACATCGAATGAAGAGCTGTAGCGGCCGTTGTCCCAGCGGCAATTCCGGGGAGCGTACGCGCCTCGCGTGCTGGTGACGGCACCCTCGCCGTCACGGACTTTTTTTGGTAAACTCGAACACTAATGACTGCTGGATCGTCACCGGGCATTGGGAAGAGTGGCCGTAAACGTTTCGTGATCCCCATCACTCCGCCGCCGGTCGTGGAAATCGATACCGAGGCCACCGCCGCATATATTCGGCTTCGCGAGGGGAAGGTTGCGCGAACTGAACGGTATGATTCCGAAAAAGGGTTGGTCATGCTCGACTTCGACGTCAGGGACAATGTGATCGGCATTGAAGTTGTCGGGTTACAGGAGTTCAGCATCCGCGAATTGATCAAACAGCTTCCGATCAGGGCGAGCGATGCGGTTCTCAATCACACCCGCTACGTCTCCGCTGACTTGCAGCCTGCGTAGCATCTACCAATCACGATTCACTAATCACCATTCACTTTCGCTTAATCCCTGGTCTTACGTGGCGTGAGTTACCGCCGAAGAGTTCTCGGTTCGCTTGTAACACCATTGCGATCGAGCTGCGTCACTAGGCGCTGGTCTGCGTAGCGGATTGATTGCGGAGCAGGCAGATGCCGGACCACGGGCGGGAGCCTTGCTTGCCCTGCGAATCTCGGGCAAGAATGAGAGAAGACGCAACCAGGGAGTGAGGCGCTTCAGTCGCGCGGCAGTCTTTAACGTTGAGCGAACGTCAACCACGTCCCATCCATGCGCCGTGAAGAACCCGGGACCCTCCTCCGGCGCAAACTTGAACTCGGCCTTCCCTTCCCTGATTTGCTCGCCCATGCCCTTCCGCAGCATCTTCAGCAAGCCAGGCGACGCAATATCGATGATCCAGTGATGAAAGGTGGGTACGGCCGCGAGGTCCTGCGCTAGAGACGCGACCTCGTTGCGCGAGAAGTAAATCAGCAATCCTTCCGTGATGATGAGGACGTTCTTCGCGGTACCACCAAGCGCGGCGAAAAGCTGGCGGCGCGCAGCGACATCGGATAAATCGAGGCGCACGCGATCGAGAATGCAGGCCGGCGTCTCGCCACGAAGAATCTCCTCTTTATAATCCAGGATTCCCGGCAGATCGACTTCGATCCAATGAAGCGATGCTGGCAAATTCATTCGATAGGGACGCGCGTCGAGGCCGGCAGCCAGGTTGACGACCATATCGACGCCCTCCCTGACCTGCTGCTTGATGAATTCGTCGTATGCATAAGTGCGTGTGATCCAGGCCCACGTTGCGCGCTCGCTGAAAGGCATTGATTTCGCGATCTGGTCGCCGCGCTCGCCGGCGAGGCGCCGCGCGAATGGATCGCGGAAAACGGCATCGGGCCGTTCCGTTTCGCGGGCGCGGTAAATGGCCGCGAGGAGCGCGGTGTCGGAGATGTTGCGGACGAGGGGTTCGCGGGTCCTCATTCTGATAGCTTACCGCGATTTCGATCACTGTCCGACTCTGCGATTGGCCTTCATACCCTTCTTACTTCTTACCTTCTTACTCCTCATCAATACCGTTTGCCCTACTACTGGTATCTGGACCCTGCCAGGCAAGAGGAATTCAATCGCAACATCGAGTCGCTCGCGAAAACTCGCGAGTCATCGAACTGCATGACACCAACCACTACGTGTTCATAGTAGACGAAGCGTTGGTCGTTCGAGAAATGCGCAAGTTCTTGCTTGATGAATGAATGTTGCTCATGTGCCGACGATCAGCGCTCCTTCGGCGAGGAAGGCTTTGCCAAGGCGATTAGCCGCTAGGCGGAAATTATCGTTCACGAGCGCTAGGAAATGAGATCAACTATGAGACCGATGCTCAAATCGCTTTGCGTTTTCTCCTTCATCCTGTTGCTACTCTCGGTCAGGCTTTCTATTCTCCAACGACCTAACCCTACAAGGCAGGACTGTTGCCTTGTAACAATTCAAGGAATTCAATCGCGACATCGATTCGTGGGCCAGAAAATCCGCAATCCAGCGCTTCCGCTCAGGCGTAAAGAACTCGCGAGTCATCGAACTGCACGACACCAACCACTACGTGTTCATAGTAGACGAAGCGTTGGTCGTTCGAGAAATGCGCAAGTTCTTGCTCGAAGAATGAAGTGCCTATGCGTGGATGATGCTGCGCAACGATCCCCATGGAGTTTACCCGCCGTGGCGGGCTTCCAGAAACCGGTTGCCTTCTCCGCGCCAAAATAAGGGTTCACCATTAATTCGGATTATGATTTTCGGATTTCAGTCCGGACAAGAGCGATCGAACCTTGTGTGAAAACATTGATCGGACTGGCTAGAGATCTTCAAAAAGCTTGTTTACGCTGACGGTGTCTTGCAACGGATCTTCGCGCGGATCGTCGAATACCGTAGCAAGAGATTCCCTGGCTCGGAGAGCGTCAAAGTCATCATCGTCAGGCTCACGCTCTTCTTCCAGGTACACTCTTCTGCCATCAACACGTCGTTCATTGAGGCGTGCCAAGAAGGCAATCCGCTCTAACTGCTCCGCGAAATGAGGAAACAGGGTTGCGATCTCTTCAGCCAGATCCGCTATCTCGTCTAAGCGTGATTGTTCGTCGCGGCATTCATCTGCATCCTCAAGGTCGAAGTTTAGTTCTGCTCGCTCCTTGAGCTTCGGAAGGAGCTCGGCGATTACCGCTTCAAATTGCGTGGGGAATCCAACCTGTCGGAGGAAGCGAGGTTCATTCCTACTGATTACCGATGCAAGGTTGACCCAATCTTTAAAGCTAATAAGACCGACGTCGATCTCGTACGAATCGAATTGTGTTATTTCTGCCAAACCATCAGTGCTATATGCCTTCCAGCTGTTACGCAGTTCGGGACTTGGGACTAAGGAAGGAAGTAGCTCGGAAACCGAATAGTAGCGATCAAGAAGTGAAGCGTTGTCAACCCCGTCCTTGCTCCAACAGTCGCGTAGGTAGTTCAGCGTTGTTTCGGCGAGATTGATCAATTTCACGGCTGCAATGCTTTCGTTCTCTCTCGTGTTCTGGCGCTGAATTTGAAGCGCTTCTCGAATTGTTGTCAGAGCGCTGGCAGCAGCCCTAGGATCAGATCCAATAACGCGAGGGACCGCTACGATTAATGCGTCCCAATCTTCAGTGCGAGTTAGCAGGGGACTCTGTCTTTGACCGGTCGCTCCTCCTGCGCTTGATAGAGCTAACAGAAAACCTTGCAAGCCACAACGACATAGGAAGGCCTCTCGCGCTTGATCATCCGACGCGAGATGATCAATTACCAAGTCTCGCCAGCTGGGGTGCATCCACTCAATTGGGGTGTGTTTGGCAAATTTACTCTTCATTATCCGATGCGAAGGAAATGCGAACTGAGGTCTTCCGTAAGCTGATCAAGATTTGCCCTGCCGCCACTTAATCGCTCGACAGCTTCGACGAGAGCGTTGAAAGGTACGATTCCACTTCCCGCATCAAGCATAGCGATCAATAAGTCATGATGTGCAGGATCGAGCGCCTTGAAAGACTTCTCCATCGAGACCGTGGGCTCGTGAATTTCGCGAATGACTGCTTGTGTAATCTTTTCAGGCGGAGCCTTCGATGTGAGTAGGTCCGGAAGTGTTTCTCGAACAAACCGCTTTGCCCGCTCCGGCGTAAAGTGCTTGTCGCGAATGATCAGATGAGCATTGCTTCTTACAATCTCCTTTGCTTGTTCTGTCAATCCTATAGCCTTTGCGTGACGGTACAAAATGAGTGCCCGTTCCATTTGACTCAACTTTTCGGCATCCACTAGGACTTCGCCCGGTTGCGGAAATTTTTCTCCTTTTCCCTGTAAGTGCATCCGCTGAAGTGCAACGTGAAGCGGCGCGGGACGTGAGGTCCAAATAAGCCAGTGGCGGTCATCGAGAATCCGCAGGATCGGGTCGAGATCGGCGGCCCAAGCCTGAGCAATCTCTGGCCGGTACTCCGTTGTTCCAAAGGCATCGTCTGCGACGAAAACCTTTGGATTCTCACCGCGCATCTTGAGAACGTCATCGGGATGCCGACACTCGTAACACTCCCAACCGGTGCCAAGCTTGGCTAGCCCAATTATTCGCGCGATTGTGGTCTTACCAACTTCTGGGGGGCCTGTAAGCACCGCGAAGTGATACTTAGACAACACGTCAAGCGTTCGGTTATAGGCTGCT
>QHOF01000195.1 GCA_003219335.1 Verrucomicrobiota bacterium
ACACGTTTACTGGGTCGAGCGCACTGGTAAAACCGAGCGGTTTCTCGCTCTCAATGCTGCGCCCATCGATCTCGCGCCGGTGCTGTGGCGAATGCTCTTTCGAGAGAACTGCTGTTGCGTTATGACCAGCGCCACTCTGGCGGTGGGACGCGCGGACCTCGCGTATTTTCGCGAGCGGACTGGCGCGACGGAAGCCGAGCCGTTGCAGCTAGGCAGTCCCTTCGATTTTCAGAGGCAAATGAAAATGTTCATCGTCCAAAAAATGCCGGACCCGCGCGACGCCGCTTATCAGAAAGAACTGGAGCGATGGATCGCGCATTTCGTCGAAAAAACCGACGGGCGCGCCTTTGTCCTTTTCACAAGTTACCGCGACATGCAGCAGGTCGGCGGGGCGATGCAGAAATTTTTCATGGAAAAGGACATGAATCTTCTCATGCAGGGAGCGGGCGCGCCGCGAAGCAAGCTCCTTGAGCAATTCAAATCAACGCCGCACAGTGTCCTCTTTGGCACGGACAGCTTTTGGGGCGGTGTCGATGTTCCGGGCGAGGCGCTTTCGAACGTGATCATCACGCGCCTGCCATTTGCCGTGCCCGATCATCCGCTTATCGAAGCGAAACTGGAGTTGATCGAAGCACGCGGCGGCGATCCATTTACCGAATATTCGTTACCGGAAGCAATCCTCAAACTGCGCCAAGGCGTAGGCCGCCTGATTCGCACCAAGAGCGACCGCGGCATCATCGTCATCCTCGACAACCGCATCGTCGCCAGACCCTACGGCCGCGCCTTCATGCAAGCGCTGCCGAAATGCCCAGTGGAAATAATCTGAGCGCGCACGGCCGGTCTCGTCAGCGTATTTTGTCGCGCTGAAAGCGCAAAGTACATCTTAGCCTAGGGCAACGCCCTGGGTACAATGAGCGGAAAGACATTTGCCCTGAAGGGGCAAAACAACACAACCCCCATTTGCAATGCCCCTTCAGGGCAGAGAGTCATCGGGATCACATCACCCAGGGCTTTGCCCTGGGCTAAGCTATTTCGGGCTTTCAGCCCGCCGGAACAGTTGTGATTCACAGTAAAACTGTTCACTTGAACATATGCAGGCACCTGTTGTAAATTGCCTCCATGAAAGGGCAAATCGAGCTGCAGGAAATCTTCGTAATCCTGCACAAGTGGGGGATTCATACGCTTGGTCAGCTCGCTGCCCTTGATAAAGAGCAGCTCGCGGCGCGACTCGGTCCGGAAGCTGTCCGAGTGTGGGAGCGCGCGAACGGGGAATCCAATCGGGTGCTTAAACTGGTTCGGCCGCCTGAGTCGTTTGAGGAGAACTTCGAATTCGAACACGAAATTGAAACCGCCGAGCCGCTGCTTTTCATGTTCCGCCGTTTTTTGGAGCAACTCACGCTGCAATTGAACAGCATTTATCTGGTCGCAAAAGAGCTGACCCTGCGAATCACGTTCGCGAATAAACAAAGTTACGAACGCGTTTTCAAAATTCCGCAGCCGACCAATGATATCGATTTGCTGTTTCGCATGCTCCAGACGCATCTGGAGAATTTTCGATCCGAACATCCGATCGTTGCGGTCGCGCTGAGCGCCCAGCCGATCAAACCTGCCAGCGAACAATTCGGATTATTCGAAACTACTTTACGCAATCCGCATCAGCTTTCGGAAACGCTCGCGCGTTTGATCGCTCTGCTTGGTGCTGATCGAGTCGGCACGCCGGTTTTGGAAGAGACCCACCGGCCGGACGCATTTCGCATGGAGGCGTTCGCGTGGGCTGTAGCGTCCGCTGTCCCCAGCGGACAAAACCCCCAGTCCGGCTCAGACTCCCATGCGCTGAGGACAGCGCACACTACAGCAGCTTTGCGAAGATTTCGCCCAGCCGCATCCGCATCCGTTTTTTTGTCAGAAAATATTCCCGCTCATGTTCGAAGTGCGGATGTGAACGGAAAAATCGTCGATCAACAGGGCGCGTATTTCCTTTCCGGAAATTGGTGGGACGAAAAATCTTGGGCTCGCGCTGAATGGGACCTGCAACTGAAGAATGGAGAAGTGGTTCGGTGTCACGAATCTGAGAGAACTTGGAAGATCGATGGGATCTACGATTAACGATGCGGAGTCATCCTGAGCGGAGCGCAGCGAAGTCGAAGGATCCCGCGGAATAGCCTTGAAGTTTCACTACGGGATTCCTCGACTTCGCTCGGAATGACGATGTCCTACATCGAATTACATGCCTGCAGCGCGTTCAGCTTTTTGCGAGGCGGTTCGTTCCCCGAGCAATTAGCTGAAGTCGCTGCGGAACTGGAAATGCCGGCAATGGTTTTGCTCGATCGCAACGGCGTTTATGGCGCGCAACGATTTTCCGTTGCTGCGCGCGAACACGGCGTGCGACCCATCATCGGCTGCGAATTATCCATGGAAGACAGCAGTGTTCTGCCGGTCTTGGTCGAGAACCGCACGGGTTACAAAAATTTGTGCGAGTTGCTGACGCAGGCGCATCTGCGCAGCGAAAAAGGACAATGCGCAGTGCGTTGGGATGAACTGCCGCAGTTTGTGGAAGGGCTGGTCTCCCTTCTGGGGAGCGCACGCGTCCCGCGTGCTGGTTTCGGCGTCGCGCCGAAACAATCTTTCAAAAAAGTTCACGATGGCGAGGACGCCCTCGCCAACACGCGAGACGCGTGCGCTACCCAGACTGTCACGAATCGCGCGAGATTCTTGATCAGCGTGTTTGGTCGCGAAAATGTTTTCGTTGAGCTCCAGCGGCATTTCATTCGCGGCGAGGAACGCCTTAATCGCGAGTTGATCGACCTTGCGCGCGCAAATCACTTGCCACTCCTCGCCACGAACGGTGTCCAATATGCCAAGACATACGGACGCGAGGTGCTGGATGTTTTCACCTGCATTCGCAAGCACACTCACCTCGATGCGGCCGGCAAATTGCTCACCCAAAATGCCGAGCGCCATTTGAAGAGCGATCGGCAAATGCGAGAAATTTTCGCGGATTTGCCGGAAGCGATCGAAAACACATCACGGCTCGCGGAGCGGCTCACGTTTTCGCTGGAGAATCTCGGATACGAATTTCCCGAGTATCCGGTACCGGCTGGACACAGCATGGATTCATTTTTGCGGACCATCGTCTGGTTCGGGGCGCAACAGCGTTACGCTGCAATCAGCGGGAAAGTGAAACGCCAGCTCGAGGAAGAACTCGCGCTGATCACTAAGCTCGGTTTCCCCGGATATTTCCTGATCGTTTGGGACATCGTCAATTTTTGTCGCGAACACAACATCATGGTCCAGGGCCGGGGCAGCGCCGCCAACAGCGCGGTTTGTTATTGCCTTGGAATTACGCCGGTTGATCCGGTGGAAAATCATCTCGTGTTCGAGCGATTCCTAAACGAGAGCCGCAAAGGCTGGCCGGACATCGACCTCGATCTTCCCAGCGGCGATCGCCGGGAAGCAGTCATCCAGGAAATTTATCGCTGCTACGGCAAACACGGCGCGGCGATGACCGCGAACGTGATCACGTACCGCGGACGCAGCGCCGCGCGCGAGATCGGGAAAGCGCTGAACTTTCCACCAAGCATCATTGATCGATTCTCACATCTGTTTGCCAGCGGCGATTTCCCGCACACGATGGAATTGGAATCGCAGATCGAGCAGGCCGGTTTGCCGAAAAATCATCCGCGCATGCCGGCATTCGTCAGGCTCTATCACGCGATTTACGGCTTGCCGCGCCATCTCGGCCAGCATTCCGGCGGGATGATTATTTGCCAGAACAAACTCAGCTCGTTTGTGCCACTGGAGAATGCGTCTATGCCGGGACGCGTTGTGGCGCAATGGGACAAGGACGATTGCGAAGACCTCGGCATTGTGAAAGTCGATCTCCTCGGGCTTGGCATGATGTCAGTGATGCAGGATGCGCTGGAGCTTTGCCGCGAACGAGGGCGGCCGCTCGATCTCGCCCACATTCCAAAGAACGACGAGAAAACCTTCGAGATCA
>QHOF01000072.1 GCA_003219335.1 Verrucomicrobiota bacterium
AGAGATGCGGATCGCGGCACGCTGGAAGCGTGCGCCCCCAAATTCCTCATCATTTGAGTATTCGTCATTCCTTCGAAGTTCGTCATTCGGATTTCGACATTTCTATTTCTATATTCGTGTCTCCACATTGCGTCGTTCATAGTGTTAGTCAGCTGTCGGTTTGGGCGGCAGATTGGATGCGGTGCAAGCGCCGTGGTCGCCTCGCCCTTCCAGGGAGAGGGGGAGGGTGAGGGTTTTTCGCCAAAGCAACTGAGGCAGAGCAACCCCACCAAACGCCTCACCTTAATCCTTTCCCCTTGCCGAAGGGGAGAGGCGAAGAACCCAGCGTGGCAGCTCCATTTCTCAAAGTTGACAATTAAGGAGGGAACGTTCCCCGCATTGCGTCGCTCGGCGGTTTCGCGTAAAATTCGCATCCGACTATTGACATGACGGAGCTCGTTTCATCGGTGGCAGATAAGATCGACCGCGCTGTGCAGCGAGTGACCCCGTTTGCTTATCGGGTGCGGCGAACCAGCCGGCGCTGGATGCGCCGGGTGTTGCGCAAACCCCGCAGCGTTTCGGAGGGGCCGAACCTGCTGCCGTTGCTGATCCAGGTCCTGGCGAGTTTCACCAAAGCGGACGGCGTGATAATGGAGGAAGAGATCGACTCGAGCCTCGGTTTTTTGCGTTATGATTATCCTGAGGCTGTCTATTCCGAGCTGCGGCAATTGTTCCGGCAAGCGCTTTACGAGCAGCAGGACCTTGCCGCCATGGCGCAAAAACTCGGCGCGCAACTGAGCACGGAGCGCAAGATCATGCTGGGAGTCCAGCTTTACGATCTGATCTCGCAAGCCGGTTTGAAACAGGAACAGGTGGTTGCGTTCTATTCGTTCATGTCGCAGATGGGCATGGCTGCGCAATCCATCGACATCGTTTATCAACTCAACGCATCGGAGGATTCGGACCCGTCGATCTATCAGCATGGCGCGTCACCGCTGGAATCGCTCTCTTTCGGGCCCAACGGCAAAGCCGATGTGATACTCAAGAACCTCGGCGAGACCGATCGCCTGATGGCCTTTCGCTATCACGATCTGATTTTGTTGAAAAATTACAGCGGCCAGAACGTCTCCGTGCGCGGGAGACCATTGGTGCGCGGCGGGTTCTGCCGAATTTATCCTGGCCAGCGGATTTTGGTCGGCGACCAGGTGCTCAGTTATCAGGAGCTGGCGCAATATTTCAACGCCAAGAAGAACGTTTCGCTTCCACAGATTTTCATCCGGGTAAATAAAGATGCAGAGGAAGTGCAGCTGGAGCGTTCACGAACGCGTGAGAGCGCGCTCCGTGTCACGTTTGGACTGAAGGTGCGGGTGAAAGCGTTGCGGGATGTGGATGCCGAGCTCAACGGAGTGAAATTGAAAGCCGGCACGCGGGTCGAGGCCACCCTGCAAGACAGAATCGTTTTTCACAACGACACCGAGCTGGATTTAAGCGATCTGCGCCGGCGCGCGCGCTCTCTGGGCGGCCGGTTCCAACTCAAGGCCTCCAAATCGGAATATGTGGTGTCGAACGACCCGAGTCGGCTGGAAGCGGACGATATTCTGCTTTCCCCGGGCACCAGCGGTGATGTGGTGCTGAAGATTTTCTGCGATTACGATCAGCGAGTGGGACAATTGGAAGTGATCGAAGCGGATCGTCCCATCATGGTGGGTGACGCGCCGGTGCGTACGACCGCGCAGCTCAAGGACGGCGATACGATTCGAATCGATGTCGGACAAGTGCTGCGGTGCAACTTTTCGGAACGAATCATCGAGGAAGAGCGCAATATCATTCGCACTCTGGAGGTGAACGAAGTCACGCACCGTTTCACCAAAAGCGAGATCGGTCTGGAGGGAATTTCATTTAGCGTGACGCGCGGCGAGCTGGTGTGCGTCATGGGCGCGAGCGGTTCGGGAAAAAGCACGCTGATGAGGGTGCTCGCCGGTCAGCTTCAGCCGACCAGCGGGGAGGTCATCCTGAACGGACAATCGCTCTACCAGAATCTCGAGGTCTTGAAGCAGTACGTCAGTTATATGCCCCAGCAGGACGCCTTCGACGAGCATCTCACCATCGGCGAGAACCTCATGTTTGCGGCAGCGATTCGCGCGCCACACCTTTCCCGGCGCGATCGAAGCCGCCGCCTGGATGCAAAACTAATCGAGCTCGGATTGGGCGAACGCCGGGACGCGGTCGTCGGCAGCGCGGAGAGGAAACTCCTGAGCGGTGGCGAGCGCAAACGGCTTAACATCGGGCTCGATATGATCGGGATGTCGGACGTTTATCTGTTCGATGAACCGACTTCGGGTCTGTCCTCGAAGGATTCCGAGCACGTCATGGAAATCATTCGGAGCATGGCGCACAACAAGATCGTCATTGTCACCATTCACCAGCCCAGCTCGAAAATTTTCCAGATGTTTCACAAGGCGATCCTGCTGGACAAGGGCGGGCGTTTGGTCTTTTTCGGAACGCCTTCCGACATGTTGCGCTATTTTGCCGAGGCGGAACACCAGCACCAGTTCGGGGCGGAATTAGGCGCCTGTCCATCGTGTGGAACGACCCGGCCGGAATTCATTTTTGACGTGCTGGAGACGCCATTGCGCGATTTGAGCGGCGACATCATCTACGAAGAGAACAGCCGCGGCCAGCTCGTGGCAGCGCGGCGTTATTCACCGGAATTCTGGCGCGACAAGTACGAGGCATTTCGATTGATCCAGGACGTTAAACAAGTTTCCCTGCGCCAGGAGGCGGCCGCGCCGTTGCCGGTCGCGCCCGTCCAAAGAAAGCGGCTCCCGCTACGCTGGCATGACGAGTGGACGCAATTTCGGACGCTGCTGCGCCGATCTTTTCTAAGCAAACTGCGCAACCGCGCCAACCTGATCATCACAATCGGGGTCTCGCCTGTACTGGCGCTGCTGATCGCGACCATCCTGCGCTATTCCGAGAATGGGACGTACGATTTCGCTTCGGCGTATCATATTCCGACGTTTTTGTTCCTCGGCCTGATCGTCGCGATGTTTCTTGGGCTGACCAACAGCGCCGATGATATCATCCGGGACCGGCCGGTGCTGCAACGCGAGCGCAATATCAATGTGCGCTTATCCTACTATGTCATTTCGAAGGCTCTCACGCTCGCGGTGTTCGCTCTTATTCAGTGCGTGCTTTTCGTGCTCATCGGCAATTCCGTCCTGCAAATCCGGGGAATGTTTTGGATAGACCTCGGGATCATGTTCATGACCGCGATGAGCGGCGTGGCGCTGGGTCTGCTCATCTCTTCGCTGGTGGCTGACCCGAAAACAGCGGCCAACATCGTCCCGCTTGTTTTAATTCCGCAGATCATCATGGGCGGCGCACTCATCAAATACGAGGACATGAACCGCAACCTCGCTTTGCTTTATTCGCTCTCACACTGGTTCGCCGAACATCCTACCACGGAAAAAAACAAGAAGATGGAGAGCAAGTTACAGGTGCCGTTTGTCTGTCAATTCATCGCCATGCGCTGGTCCTACGAAGAGATGATTGTCGCGCAAGCCAAACTGAATCCGCTTACCCGCCGGCAGGACCGCGCTAATGACGAAATTCAAAAGCTCGCGCCCAAGGCGAACACTCCTGAGCAACGCGTGCGCCTCAATGACTTGAAAGACGCGCTGGCGTTGCTCTCGGGCCTGGAAGGGCATTCTGCGAAGGAGATCGATCATTACCTGAAGCTGGTCGATCCCGTCCTGGCCGGAAAGCAGAGATTCGATCGGTCGCTCTTCAAGAACGCGAACGGCCCGGTTACGGCCGAGCAAATTTATGTGAACCAGAAGGTGGCGGACCTCATCTCAAACGCCGAGATGGAACAGAATGATTACCGCCAAGGCAAAAAGCCCAACGTGTTCTTTGGCGCGCAGAAGCGTTATTTCGACGTCAAATTTGGTGTGTTTACCTTCAATACCATTATTCTGATTGCGTCCACGCTTGGGTTGCTTGTGCTGCTGCACTGGATTTTGCGAAAACAGCTCGAAGTGGTGCGAAGGAGTTAAACCAATGAAAATCCGAAATCCGAAATCCGAAATCCGAAATCCGAAAAACCGCCTGATAGTCGCCGCCAGCGAGACCGATCCGGACATGCTGTATGCGACGAAGTTTTGGGCGCCTGATCCATTCATTTTTCTCCAGCGCAACGGCAAGCGCACGCTGGTCTTGAGCGATTTGGAAATCGATCGTGGCCGCAAACAAGCTGATGCGGATGAATTTGTCATGTTCAGCGAGCTTGAGCGCGAAGTACAGGGAAAATCAAAAAAGGCGCCGCCGTATGAAAAGGTTCTCGCCCATTTTCTCAAAAAACGCGGCGTGAGATCGGCAATCGTGCCGGCAAATTTCCCGCTTGGTTACGCGGAAGAACTTGCCGCAAACAAAATCCGTGTCCGCGCGACGAATGGATTGTTCTGGCCGGAGCGCGAAGCCAAATCGGACAAGGAAGTCGAAATGATGGGTCAGGCTTTGCGAATCACGGAAAAAGGACTCAAACGCGCGATTGAAGTTTTGAAAGCGTCCAGATCTCGCCCTGGAAAACGGTTGCGTTGGAACGGCAAAACGCTGACTTCCGAAGTCCTCCGCGCGGAAATTGATTCCGCGATTTTGCGCGCAGGCGGCATTCCGATGGGCACGATCGTCGCAGGCGGCGATCAGGCGTGTGACCCGCATGAGCGCGGCCACGGCCCGCTTTATGCGGATTCATTGATCATCCTCGACGTTTTCCCGCGCGACGCGAAGACCGGATATTTCGGCGACATGACCCGCACGGTTTTGCGCGGGCGCGCCAGCGACGTGCAACGAAAACTTTGGGAAACAGTGAAAGCTGGGCAGGCGCTTGCGCTAAAGAAAATCAAGGCGGGCGTGGACGGGATGACGATCCACAAGGCGATCCAGGAATTTTTCGCCAATCGCGGCTTCCCCACCGAAGTGCGCAAAGGCCGGCGCGTGGGATTTTTTCACGGCACCGGGCATGGGCTCGGGCTGGAAATTCACGAGCATCCGCGTTTGCAAAAAGTGACGCTGAAAAATCGGCAAGTGCTCACGGTCGAGCCCGGCCTTTACTATCCCGGCCTCGGCGGCGCGCGACTGGAGGATGTCGTTTTTGTTACGAAGACGGGTTGCAAAATCCTGTCCCGGTTTCCCAAGCAGTTGGAAGTTTAGCCGATCTGGTAGGGTCGGCGCGCTGCGCCGACCGGACATCACAGCGCGATGTCCCTACCATGAAATGAACGCGCAACGACATTGCGCGTTCTAATTGTTCCAAGCGGCGAAGTGACAAGTCGCTTTGCCGCGTTAAATTAAGATCGAAATGTATTACCCGTTCGGTTTTGGCCTCGGCTCGCACTGGCTGCTTTACATCGGCGTCCCGCTGATCATCGGAATTTGGGCGCAAATTCGTGTGAGCAGCGCGTTCAGCAAGTGGAGTAAGGTGCGCGACAGCGCGAATATCACCGGAGCGGAATGCGCGCGCGAGATTCTTCAGGCGGCGCAGATTCACGATGTCGATGTGGTGGAGACGAATGATTTTCTCGGTGACCATTACGATCCGACGAATAAGAAACTGCATCTGTCGAGCAAGGTTTATCACACGCCCTCAGTGGCGGCTGTCGGCATTGCCGCGCACGAGACCGGTCACGCCATTCAGCACGCGAAAGCGTATGCGCCGCTGAAGGCGCGCATGGCGATTGTGCCGGTGACGATGATTGCGTCCCAGATGTTACCGTTCGTGATCCTGGGCGGTTTGTTTTTTGGGATCACCGGCCTGATCACGCTGGGAATTTATTGCTACCTGATTCTGCTGGTGTTCCAGCTGATCACGTTGCTGGTGGAATTCGATGCTTCGCGCCGGGCGAAAATTATTTTACGCGAAATGGGGATCGTCCAGCCGGGCCGCGAAGTTGCCGGAGTGAACAACGTCCTGAACGCGGCCGCACTCACTTATGTGGCAGCATTTATCGCTGCACTGGGGAACTTGCTCTGGTTAATGTCCCTCCGTGATCGCCGGTGATCGACGCATCGTTGCGAAAAATGGATTCCGCTCTCGCTTTCCCCGCTCGTCGGATTTCCGATTTGTTATCGTCGGGTCTCGACACGCGTGCTAAGTCTAAACGACAGGCGATGGACCAGCCCAGGACCGACCCAGACCAGGAGTTGGTGAAGCGCACCCAATCGGGCGACGCCAGCGCTTTCGACGAATTAGTCATCAAATACACGCCGCGTCTTTATGGTCTCGTCTATAACATGACCTCGAACCACGAAGACACGAATGATCTTTTGCAGGACATTTTTGCCAAAGCCTACCGAGCCATCCGCGGGTGCCGCGGCAAATCCTCCTTTTACACCTGGATTCATTCCATCGCGGTCAATATGACGCTCAATTTTCTCAAGAAACGCGGGCGCCGTTTCCAACTGAGCCTGGATGACGTCGATTCCAGCATTCAAAACGACAAGGAATTCCTGGAATCCACCGCGACCAGCAGCCCAGTGCGGGAAGCGGACCTGTCCGAGCTGCAGCGAAGATTGAACGAGGCCATGATGAAATTGTCTGATGATCACAGAGCCGTGGTCACCATGTTCCACATACAGGGAATGCCCCACGCGGAGATCAGTAAAATCTTGCGTGTTTCTGAAGGAACAGTACGTTCCAGGCTCTTCTACGCGAATCGGCAGTTGCAAAGTTATCTGGACGAATTTCGAAAAAACCCCGTTTTATAACGCCCGCTGAAAAATGGACGAGTTCAATGACAACGAAATCGCGAGGCTCCTTCGGTTGAAGCGCTACGAGCAACCGCCACCTGGCTATTTCGAGAATTTCCTGCACGAATTTCATCGCCGGCAGCGCGATGAATTACTGCGCCAGCCGCTGTGGCGCATTTGCCTGGAGCGCGCTCACGCCTTCATGTTGGGACTGGATGTCCGTTCGCTTGCTTCGTATCCGACGGCCGTCGCAGCCGTGCTGGTTTGTGCTGCGGTAATTTCATTAAAGATTTCTCAACCACCCGAGACGGCTCGCGTCGCTCTCCAGAGTCCGCCGGTCTTATCGGCGCCGGCAAATGCCGAAGAAGAATGGAACCTTGCATCTCCGGTCGCCACGCACTTCCTCAGGACGCAGCCGGTTCGCAGTTTTGCTGAAAGCGCCCAGACTCACTCCCGCAGTCGCGGGACCCCACCGCGATACGTGCTCGACAGCGTCCCCGTGAGTTATGAGCCCAGTTTTCGGTTCCAAGCGCAGCGTCGTCGCACTCGCGCTGATCTTCTGCTCAGGCGGGAGCTTGCTCTTTGCACAGGAGAAGTCCGCTGCGCCAACTACCGATCAGACTAAGGAACTTTTGGAGCGCGCCGTTGCGCAGGCGGAGTCGACTGCAGCAATCAGCCATCAGCTTAAAGACATCTTTCAGCGCGCCGCCAAAGCGGTGGTCAAGATTCATGGCATCGACGAACACAGCGAAATTTGCGGCACCGGATTTTTCGTTGACCCCACAGGCACGCTTTACACCGCATACACAGTTGGAGGGGAAGCAGGAAATTTCACGATCGAATTCGGCGGAAAAAAATATCCGGCGCGTCAGCTTCTGGCGGACATCCGCAGCGGGACAGCCATGCTAAAAATAGATGCGGCCACGCCGGCTCTGCCGATTGGGAAATCTGAAGAACTGGGAGTGGCAGCGCCTGTCGTGGCGATCGGTTATCCTTTAGATTTGCCGGAAACACCCAACTGCGGAATGGTCGCAGGATTCGATCGGAAATATCTGGGCCGTTATTTTTCCACGACCCACCTGCGCGTCAATCTGCCGACACAACGTGGAGAAGCTGGGGCGCCGCTCTTGAACATGAAGGGAGAGGTCGTCGGCATTGTAGTCAGCAGCTTGGAGAATAATTCGGCCTGTTACGCCGTCCCGATCGAAGCAGCGGAGAAAATCCGCAGCGATTTTGTCCGCTTCGGCGAGGCCAGACACGGCTGGGTGGGGATCAATGTTTCCGAGGCCGCTGAACCGGTGGAAGGTTCGCGCGCGGAAATGACCCAGATCATGCAGGACACGCCGGCCGTCCGCTCCGGAATCAAATCCGGGGACATTCTCTTACAAGTGGGCCGGAAAAAAATAACTCAACCGGAAGACGTGCTGGATGCGTCGTTCTTCATCACCGCCGGTGACGTTGTGCCGATCACAGTGATGCGTGGCGATCAAAAACTGACTTTCAATGTGCGGGCAGCTCTTCACCCCGCCAGCGAGAACGTCCCAATGCTCTCAGACGGCACGAAGCTTCCCGCCGCCGCCGCGCTTCGATCTAATCAGGCAATTCCGCTCAAGCTCAGCTCCGAGTCACAGCATACGCCGTAGTGCGGGGATAGTTTTTAGTTGAGAGTTGAGAGTTGATAGTCCGGACTGCGGTGCGCAAGGTTCAGGCGGGCAGTAACGATTTTCGCAGGCCCGCTCAGCGTGCGGCCAATTTCGTCCGATGCTGAGTACAACGCGCGAAAACTTTCTTCGTTTAAGAATCTTTGCCCCTGGCCAATAAAGGCCTGTGAAACAACCTCAAACACCGAGCCGGTCGCGATTTCTATGAATCGCGCGAAGTCGGTTTGCGACATGCGAGACGTTCCCTCTGCGATGTTCGAGGATATCGAGACGGCAGCGCGCCGCATTTGGTTCGTGAGAATAAAACGTTCGCCGGCAGGAAAATCTCGCGTGTGTTTGTAAACCAGATCAGCGAAGTCAATCGCCTTCTACCAGACGTCTAATTTTTCGAAGTTAAACATGCCGGCATTGCACAACTATCAACTTTCAACTCTCAACTAAAAACTGCTCCCAGGCTCACAGCATTTTCCGCAACTCGGCTTCATCGATGATTTTTACGCTGAGTTCTTTTGCTTTGTCGAATTTGCTGCCCGGTTCCGCGCCGGCGAGGACGTAATCGGTCTTCTTACTGACGCTGCCGGTGACGTGACCACCGAGCGCTTCGATTTTCCCCGTTGCTTCTTCTCGTGTCATCGAAGGCAACGTTCCAGTCAGCACGAATGTTTTCCCGGCCAACGGCAGTTCGGCTGCTTTTTTTGCTGAAACTTTTTCGCCCTTCGGCTCGATTCCTAATTCCTTTATTCGCCGCAGAATTTTTTTGCCTGGCGCCGAGGCGAAAAAGTCGAGAACGCTCTTGGCGACCACTGGCCCAACTTCAGTGACGATGCCATGCTTACCCGCTTTGCTCTTGGACGGCTTGGCAAAACCAGCCCCGATCAACTGTTCGGCGATTTCTTTGGCAGGTTCACCTCGCTCTCGCTTCTCCTGATAGTCCAACACGCCGTGCAGCAATTCTGAATGCGCGACATCGCCGATGCTGTCGTGAAAACGGGCGAGTTCCATTGCCGTAGTTTTTCCCACGTCTGCAATCGCCAGAGCAAAAAGCCACCGCGAAAGTGGCAGAGTTCGCGCGCGCTCGATTGCGTTGATCGCTTTAATGGCGTTTTTCTCGCCAAAAACACGAGGCGCTTCCTCGGTGCCGAGATTCAGTTTCGCGAGGTGCTCCGTTTTCAAATCAAAAAGATCGAGGGGCTCGCGCACCAGACCGCTTTCGACCAGTTTGTCTGCCACAATTCCGCCTACACTTTCGATGTCGAGCGCGCCGCGCGCCGCAAGGAATTCCACGCGCCGCGTTGTTTGCGCCGGGCAATGCAGATTTTCGCAGCGCCAGGCGACGAATTCCGGGTCGCGTCGAATGGGACCGCCGCAGACCGGACATTTACCGTGAATGTGTTTTGCGAAATCGAACGGCTTGGAATCGCGTGGCCGCTTAGATTTCACAACGGCGACCACGGCGGGAATGACTTCGCCTGCCTTCTCGATGACAACCGTGTCGCCGATGCGGATATCTTTGCGTTTGATCTCGTCTTCGTTGTGCAAAGTCGCGCGGCCAACAGTGCTTCCGCTCACCGGCACCGGCTCGAGCAGAGCGACCGGCGTCAAAATTCCGGTGCGCCCAACCTGAATCATAATGTCTTTCAACAGCGTCTCGACGCGTTCGGCCGCGTATTTGTAAGCGATCGCCCAGCGCGGCGATTTCGCGGTGAACCCGAGCCGTTCGCGTTGCGCAAACGAATTCACTTTCACCACGGCGCCATCGGTTTGATAAGCAAACTTGTGACGGATGCCGTCCAACTTGTGAATTGCATCCAAGATTTCCTCAAGTGACTCGGCCACCCACCAGCGTTCCGTAGTGGGCAGGCCTAGCTTTTTGAGCAGCGGAAAAATTTCGGAGTGCAGATCGATGTGCAGTCCTTCAGTTGCCCCGGTTCCGTATAACACCACGCCGAGCGGGCGTTTCGCCACGATCGCGGGATCGAGCTGCTTGAGCGAACCGGCAGCGGCGTTGCGCGGGTTTGCAAACAGCGGCAGGCCGTCCTTTTTTCGTTCTTCGTTGAGGCTTTCGAAGCCTTTCCGGTCCATGTAAACTTCGCCGCGCACCTCCAGAAGCTTCGGCGCAGCGCCGCGCAGGCGCTCCGGCACAGAGCGGATCGTCCGAATATTTTGGGTGATTTCGTCGCCAACGTTTCCGTCTCCGCGCGTCGCCGCCTGTCGCAGTTTGCCTTTTTCGTAAATGAGCGAAACTGCGACACCATCCACCTTTGGCTCGACCACCACTGGTACCTTCTCGTTAGGCAAGAGCCGCCGGATCCGTGCGTAAAAATTTTCCACTTCCTCTTCCGAGTAAGTGTTGTCCAGGCTAAGCATCGGGATCAGATGCGAGACCTGTTCAAATGCTTTCAGCGGTTTTCCGCCGACGCGCTGCGTGGGCGAATCTGGCGTGATAAGATTGGGAAATTGCGCTTCGAGATCGACGAGTTCCTTGTAAAGCCGGTCGTATTCGCGATCGCTAATGACCGGCGCAGCTTCCTCGTAGTAAAGCCGGTCGTGTTTCCGGATTTCGTCCCGGAGTAGCTTGATCTTTTTCTCCGCTTCTTTTTGATCCATCGATATCTTCACGATACAAACGCGCCAAAACTCAGCAATTCACCAAGCTGTGGGTGTCTCCTTCTGGGGAGTACAGGGTGCTAGCCTGGAGCATTTGGCCGCTGGCCAAATGCATCGCAGCGGAAACACGGACGGTTACCAAACGGGGTTCGCGGCAAGCTACCGCGAACTACAGGCTGGCAGCCTGTGCTCCCCAGAACCAGAATCCGCCTGCTATCCGTTTTGGAACTTCAGCAGGCTTTCAATTGTCTGGAAAGAGAGCTAAGGATAAACAATCGTGAAACCCGGTGAGCGCATCCTCGGGGTGGAAGGCGGCGGCACGAAGACCGCCTGGGCGCTGGTAGAAACTGTAGGCGGGATCGATGATCCCAGCTGGGAATTTCGCATTCTCGATCGGGGAAAACTGCCGCCTTCGAATTTCCGGCTCACGGCGCCCGAGCGTTTGCGTGCGATCCTTGCTGAGTTGCCAAAGCAAATCGATCGCGCGGGAGTTTTCCTTGCTGGTTGCGGTACAGAGGAGGATCGCCGTTCGGTCAAAGGAGTGTGTCTTGAGGTCTGGCCAAACGTGAAAATCGTGACCGGCAGCGATCGTGATTCTGGCCTGGCGGCGGCACTCGATCATGGCGACGGCATCGTCGTTAATGCCGGAAGTGGCTCGTCGGTGACCGGTCGCCGCGGTGACCGGATTGAGAGAGCAGGCGGGTGGGGTCACATTCTGGGCGATGTCGGTGGCGGCTACTTTCTTTCCATTCAGTCGCTCCGCTTGATTTTGCGCGAACACGATCTGCATCGCGGCGAGATGGGTTTCACGACAAAAATCCTGCGCGCGCTGTCGTTGAACAATCTTGATGAACTCGTGCGCTGGGCACAAACGGCAGACAAAATGGAGATTGCGATGCTGGCCCCGGTGGTTCTTGAAGCGGCAGCCGGAGGGGATGCGCGCATGACGGAGATCATCGAAGAAGGCGCGCGCGTTCTGTGCGGATACACCGAGGCTGTTGCCTCGCACCTGCACTTGCTTGCGCCCAAAGTCGCGCTGATGGGCGGTCTTTTCCACCGCGACTCAATCTATACGCACGCGTTCCGGCGCAGATTGAAGAAGAATCTCCCAGACGCTCGCGTGAGCATCGCGGAGCGACCTCCTGAACTGGGCGCCGCGCGGCTCGCAGCAGAGACGCATGATCGCGTTACCTTTCAGCCAAAGTTTTCGGAGAAGGCGATCGACGATCTGGCTGCCGCGCTAACTGAACAACGCAATCCGCGCTCGGAAAACCTCGAAAAAATGAATACACGAGAAGTGGTCGAACTTTTCGTGGAGGAAGAGAAATTTGTTCAAGATGCCGTGCGCGGGGCAACTTCCGACCTTGTCAGAGCCGTTGAACTTGTCACGGAATCGCTGCGAACTGGCGGGCGCCTGTTTTATGTCGGCGCCGGCAGCAGCGGGCGCATTGGCGTTCTCGATGCGAGCGAAATCCCGCCAACTTTCGGCGCGCCGCCCGATCTTGTGCAGGGCGTGATCGCCGGCGGCGTGACGGCGCTTTACCGCAGCGTGGAAGGTGCGGAAGACGAGCAAAGCGCTGGCGCACTGGCTTTGGACGAGCGCCAGATAAAAGCTGCCGATGTGGTGATCGGAATCACCGCCAGTGGCCGGACGCCTTTCGTGCTAGGGGCGCTTGCGCGGGCAAAATCGTTAGGCGCAAAAACGATTTTGCTTACCTGCAATCCTCGCGCGCGTGCTGTAGTGGCAGGCGTGTCGCCTGCAGAGGGAGAAATTGCAGCCGACACGGCTGCCTCTACAGGCAAAGACTTGAAGGTTGACTTACTGATCGTGCTCGCGGTTGGGCCAGAAATCCTGACTGGATCGACCAGGTTAAAAGCCGGTACGGCGACAAAGGCTGCGCTCAACATTATCAGCACCGGCGCGATGGTCGGGCTCGGCAAAGTACGCGGCAATCTGATGATCGATCTCAACGCTGCCAGTACAAAGCTGCGCGATCGCGCAGTGCGAGTGGTCGCCGACCTGGCGCAGTGCGATTATGATTCCGCGCGCAATCTGCTCGAAGCGAACGCGTGGAATTTGCGCGCTGTGGCCGAAAATCTGTAGCCGTGGTCGTTGACCGTGCCGTTCACAGCGGATTTTCCCAGTGCAACTCTGGAAATCTGGCAAAGTCTCTGTCGGTCGAATAGAGAATTAATCCGTGTTCAATTGCCAGCGCGGCCAGATCGGCGTCTGGAACGAGATTTCCGCCTTCAGGAATATGCTGGATCAGCGTTGACAAGATTTCCTTGTGGCGCTCGGTGGGAATTGGGATCCAGACGTTTGCCGTGCTCAGCCATGATTCAATTTGGCGCCAGGCTTGCTGGATAGAAAGTGGTCGCTCAAAAATCCGGCGGTTTGTAGCGAGACGCGCAAAGCCAAGCAAGGACACCCAAGGCAGGCCCACTTTTCGCGACTCATTCAACCTCGCGTCCAGCCAATCGCGCGCCCGAGGATGTTGCGGCAGCGACGATACCCGCGCATAAATGAGCAGGTTAGCGTCAACAAGGATCATTTGTAGTCTTCGCCCTCGGCCGTGGCGAGGATCTCTGCGACGTTATCGAGGGAGGGAAGGAAACAACGACCCAGCGAGCTGGACGGTGTGCGATATTTTTGTTTCGGCCGGGTAGAGCCGGAGAGCAATTGGCGCAAGCCCAATCGCAGCGCGTCGTTGATCAGTTGCTTGAATCGGATTTTGCGTTTGGCCATGACCCTTTCGATCTCCACTGCGACGTCGTGATCAATCGTGATAGTCGTTCTCATGCATCAAAGCATAATCGATTGATGCTTTGAATCAAGGACCCTATTGACCGGAGTGCCACCGCCGCACCGGATGAAATCTTTTGTAGAAAATTCCGATTTCTCATAAGCGCAACAGAACCACATGCCACGAAGCAGGATGTGACTTAACCGAAAGGACCAACCTTATGCTCTGGACCATCTTTGTCATTTTGCTGATCCTCTGGCTGCTTGGATTGGTCAGCTCCTACACGCTGGGCGGCTTCATTCATATCCTGCTCGTCTTGGCGATTATCGTGCTGATTATCAATTTGATCCAAGGCCGCCGGCGATTGTAAGCTCGCACCAATGAAACCAGCCGGCATTGTCGGCATCATTCTTATCGTTATCGGCATCATTTCGTTGGTGTATGGCGGGATCACCTACACCAAACGCGAGAAGGTGCTGGAATTCGGCCCCATTCAGGCAACAACGGAAAGGCAGAAGACCATCCCGTTTCCGCCTGTGCTCGGCGGGGTGTGTCTGGTGGGCGGGATTGTGCTGGTGATCGTCGGCAGTCGAAAAGGCTAGCTGCCCGCCTTCAGCACGGCGAAAGTTTTGCTGCCTTTGCGGTCGAGGTAGAGAAGGACGCCGCGTTTCGGGTCTGCTTTATTGAGCGCTTCGCGGAATGTTTGCACATTGGTCACTGGTTTGCCGTCCACCTCGGTGATGATGTCTTCACGCTGAATGTCCTGGGCCGCGGCGATGCTGTTGTCCTCGACATCTGTCACAATGACGCCTTGCTGAACGCGAAGATGCAGACGGTCGGCAACGTCCTTGCTTAATTCCTGCACCTGCAACCCGAATTTGCCGGCATCTTCCTGTGTCGGTTGCGCCGAGGGGACCGGCAACGTATTTGACGCTCGCGCAATCTCGTTAGGCAATTCACCAGTCTTGATGGGAACTTTTATGGTGCGGCCTTTGCGCCAGATAGTCAACTGGACATTTTGACCGATCTTCTTTTTCAAAATCTCATGTTGAAGCTGCGAGTCTGATTCGATCGGCGCGCCATCGACATGCGTGATGAGATCGAATGGACGCAAATCACTCTTGGAAGCAGGCGCATCGGCTTCGATCGTGCGCACGACGACGCCTTTATCGGCGCCCTTGAACAAATCGCGGATCGCCGGGTCGTCACCCAGTGTCTCAATGCGAATGCCCAGCCAGGGGCGCGTGATTTTATGGCCGGCGATCAGCTCTGCGCCAATTTCTTTGGCCATGTTAATGGGAATCGCGAAGCCCAGGCCGCGGTTCATCCCGTTGATCAGCGTGTTCATGCCAACCACTTTGCCGTCGATATCACAGAGCGGGCCGCCGCTGTTACCCGGATTAATCGAGGCGTCGGTCTGCAAATAATCCGAGATCGAGTAGCCGCCTGTCTGGAGCAATTTGCTGCGGCCTTTGCCGCTGATCACGCCGTACGTGAATGTGTAATCGAGCTTGAAGGGTGCGCCGATTGCAAACGCAAACTGCCCCACCCGTACCGCGTCGCTGTCCCCAAGCTGGACCATCGGCAGATCGTTCGCGTCGATCTTGATGACGGCGATGTCGGTTTTTTCATCGGTGCCGACGACCCTTGCGGGAAACGACCGCCCATCTCGCAATTTCACGTCGATTTTGTCCGCGCCTTCGACTACGTGGAAGTTTGTAAAAATGTAGCCGTCTCGCCGCATGATGAAACCGGAGCCTTCGCTTTGGATCGGTCGCAGTCCGCCTGGATTGCGTCGCGGATTGTTTTCATCTGGCGGCCCTTGAAAAAACAGGTCGTCCAGCGGCGAGAAAAAACAGGTCGTCCAGCGGCGAGCTTTCGCTCATGTCGTTCTTTTTTGAAATCTCAATAATGACAACGCCCGGCGCGACGGTTTCAAAGACTTTTGCAAAAGCGTTGTTCAACTGGTGCACCACGTCCTTGCCTGCTTCCGCCGCGGCAGCGGGAACCGTGGACGTCGGGGCGACCTCAGGCTGCGCCGCAAACGATGTACTGATTGCAAGACACAGGGTGAAAATGGATATGCGCATGGGTTGGAATTTGGACAGCACTGAAGATGCAACGTTCAACTGGATACGTCCAATCCCGGTTCGCCACGGCGAGTCCGTCCTGCGGCGGACTTACTCGAAGACGGCTTCCAATCTCAGTCGCAGCAGTGCCGGGTTACTTGACGAAGCGCGTATAATTGGTGGCACAACCCTCAATATGCGTGCGATCAAGAGGCGATTTGTCTTTCGAGCCGGCGTCGTCGTTTTAATTTTGATCTTTTTGTGGGCGATGGCCATTGGGCCGGAACCTCCCGCGCGCGTCACCATCTCGCCGGGCGAACTGGTTCGAGCTGTCGCGATCCAGCGCGAATCCCTCATCGACTTGTACCTGATCGAGCACGTCGATCCAAACGGTCGCGACGCTCAAGGGCGCACGCCGTTGCTGATCGCAACGTCGCAACAGGATTGGAAAACGGCGCGCCGGCTCGTTGACGCCGGTGCCCTGGTTGATGTCGCGGATAAAAACGGTTTTACCCCGCTAATGGCGGGGGCGATGAACGGTAATCTCGCCATGTTCCAGCTGCTCCTGGCGCGTTCGACTAATCTTCATGCCGAAGCAAGATGCGCCGATGGCCGGGACCTCTTGGGATTTGCTCTCGACGGCGCGAATCCAGAGATCATTAGAAGCGTGGTAGAGCGTTTACCGCCGATGCCGCAGTGGAAAACCAGTACGCGGCGTGCTTTGACCGCAGCGCTGCAAGCGGGGAACAAGGAGCAAATCCGATCGCTCCTTCGCAAACATTAACGCCTCCGACGCCCCAAGGCAGGAACGTGCCGTTTCTTGCTTATTCGATCGCGGGAAACAACTCCTCGCTTTTTAGCACGCTTCTGGATTGCGGGGCAGATCCCAACACCGTTCTTCCATCGCGTTACGATAAGGATTTTCTCGCCCTGCTGCCGTCGAAGTCGCTGCGCAGTTATGTTGAAGAAGACCGGAATCTTACCGTCGTGATGCTTGCTGCTGGGCTTGGACAGGACGATTACCTGCGCGCGCTGCTTGGCGCAGGTGCCAGCCGGAACCGGCTGACGAGCCGGGATAAGATGTCTGCGTTAGATATTGCCG
>QHOF01000201.1:0-7519 GCA_003219335.1 Verrucomicrobiota bacterium
TGATTTCCTGCATAAGCAGGACTTCATTTTCGTAGCCATAAGTTTGAATGTCGCCCGGATCGATCGTTTTCAGCGGAATCGGCCACTGAATCTGACCGATTTTCCACCCAGGTGGCAGGTTCCATTTCAATTCTGTGGGTAGGCCCGCGTCGCCGGAGAATTTCCAGTAAGTATGCCAGGCTGGAGCCTTTCGCAGCAGCAAACCGACACTAAACGGTTTGCCGGGAACAACTGCGTCCGTGTCGGCCAAGAGCTCCGCCCTAACGAGTTGTTTTCCTTGATACAGCTGGCCGAGGCCGTGAGGCGCAAAAGCGAGAATCGATAAGCAGACCATCAAGCAGGCCGCAAATCGCGATGCGACTCTCATATCATTAGGTAGCATTCGCCCAAGCTTACGGCAATCAGTGGTGGTAGGGCGCGACGGCTGGACGCGCCGCCTATCTCCGAATGGCGGTCACGGAACGACAAAGATCTTGTCAGTCCACGGATCTTTTACTTTAGTGCCGGACGCGTAACCGCTCACATCGACATACCTTTCACGCGCAAAGGGACTGAACACGTATCCGGGCTTATCAGGCACTGCTTTCGCAGTTGGAAAATTTTCCTCCGGAGCGGAAGCGCGGGACGAACCGCTCCTCGTCGAGGACTGCGCCGTCTCTTTGCGCGTTGTGCGCGGGACCTCACTCGACGTCCGGCTTTGGCGGCGTTCGGCTGCGCTCTGCGGGGCTGAAGCTATCTCCGGCGGCATTGGTTGGTCAGGCTGGCTGACATCCGATGAAGTTGCCTCTGTCGTTCCAACCATTGTTGGTTCGCTACTGCTTTTTCGCGTGGCGTAGCGCACCGGCGCACTGGCTACACGATATGAACCGACTGCAACCGCTCGAGCCACTTTGTAAGACCCTACCGCAGCGCCACGAGTAACATGATAAGAACTCACCGCGACGTTGCGGGTGGTTCCACACCCGGCAAGCAACACCGCCGCAAACAGCAGAGATCGCTCAAATACATTCATCTCGTTAGTAACAGATGCGTCGGCATCGCGATCTGTTCAATCATTTAATCGCAACAAGATCGGCGAGCAGACTTGAGATCTCCTCCTCGGTCGTTGACCACGAACACATCAGACGATAAACGTCGGGCTCAATAAATTTATAAAAACGCCAGCCGCGCGCGTGGAGACCGCTGGCGAGTCGCTCATCCATCGACACAAAGACCGCGTTTGCCTCGACTGGAAATATGCTCTCGATCCGTGCCTCCTTTCGCAGCCGGTCCGCAAGCCGCCGCGCCGCATCGTTGGCGTACTGCGCGTTTCGCAGCCACGCGTCCCCCGTCAAAAGACCCAGCCACGGCGCAGCGAGGAAACGCATCTTGGATCCAAGCTGCCCCGCTTGTTTCGCTCGATAATCAAATTCGCGTGAGATTTTCCTATCGAAAAAAATCACCAAGTCGCCGACAGCCGCTCCATTTTTTGTTCCTCCAAAACAGAGAACGTTAACCCCAGTCTCCCACGTGATCGCTTTGGGCGCGCAGTTAAGCGATGCGATTGCATTGGCGAAACGCGCGCCGTCCATGTGGAGAAACAGTTGGTGCTTGCGCGCCAAGTCGGCGATCGCTGCAATTTCGTCGCGGCTGTAAACCGTTCCAAACTCCGTTGCTTGTGCAATGCTGATCGCGCCCGGCTTATGCGAATGCAACTCGTTCTGGCGGGCCAGCAGCGCTTTCACTTGGCCGATGTCGATCTTGCCATCGGCGCCGCCGACCAAAAGGAGTTTCGATCCTCCGGTGAAAAATTCAGGCGCACCGCATTCGTCGGTCTGAATGTGAGAATGCTGGTGGCAGATCACGCTCTGGAACGACTTGCATAACTGCGCGAGCGCCAGCGCATTCGCCGCGGTACCGGTGAAAACAAAATAAACATCGCAGTCGGTCTCGAAGATTTCACGGATCCGATCGCACGCGCGTGCCGTCCAACGGTCCTCGCCGTAGGACGGCGCGTACTGTGCATTGGCTTCTTGCAATGCGGCCCAGGCCTCCGGGCAAATCGGTGCGACGTTATCGCTCGAAAATTCATGGCGCTCTACGATCATCTCGTCTGTTTGCTACGCGAGTTTTTGCGCCGGATCAATTAGAACCCATCTCATAAATAGGGAATGAGTGCGCTAAGCTCTGGCGGGCGGCTGGCAAGGCGCGACGAAGAAGCATAGCCAAAGCGCTTTGTGACTGAGGAGCAACGCCGCCAGCTGCCCGCCAGGGCTTAGCCCGTAAGGGTTGCGGATCTTTGCCGCTGCAGCGGCGTTGCTCGTCGGTCAAAGATCCATAAAGGATATTCTCCCTCCTCGCGCCTTGCTGCAGCGCCAAATCTCCAGCCACGCACCCGTTCCCTATTTATGAGAAGGGTTCTAGCACACATGAGATTGCCTGACAGATCGAGCCCTGGGCCTCCGATGTCTGCCAGGCAAATCCCTCTCCACTTGCTCCTCGAAATTGCGTGCAACAGTTTCACTTTTTGTTTCGGACAAAGGCCGCCAAGTGAGCGTGTCCGCGAGCAAAATTATTTTATCCGCGGGGAAGACAACGTGGTTCGGTTTTGCCTAACGCACACGGGCGGACTAATTTTGTAAATGACCGCGCTCCAAAGCGAAATTGAGCGGCGCGGCAGGCGCATCTTCGAGCTGGTCGATAAACATCCCGAGCCGCTTCTCAGCAAAGCTGGATTTTATCAGCGACTGATGGCGCTCTCGATGCGCGACGAGCGGTTCAAGGCGCAACTGTTTCGCTTCGTCGATGTCCTGCCGTCTTTGCGCCGCTCAAGTGAGGTTGTTGAGCATCTCGACGAATATTTCTCAGATGACGGCTTCGGGCCGCTCGTGAATGTCGGCGTTCGTCTGGCGCGCATCGTTCCGTGGGTAAGCGGGCGGCTCCTCCGGTGGAATGTTTCGGGAATGGCGCGCCAATTCATCGCCGGAAGAAATCCGGACGACGTGATGGCGACATTGCGCAAGCGCCACGCGCAAAAAATTGGGTTTACCGTCGATCTGTTGGGAGAAGGCGTCGTCAGCGAAACGCAGGCGGATGAATATGCGGCGCGTTACCTGGACTTACTGGAGAAACTGGCGCGCGAAACAAGAAACTGGGCCGATCCGTTAGGCAGAAATTCGGAGCTTTTTCCGGTTGTAAATCTGTCAGTCAAAATTTCTGCGCTCTATTCGCAAATCAGTCCGGCCGATCCTGCAGATGCAATCGCCCATCTCGCGCCGAAGTTGCGACCGCTGCTGCGCCGCGCACGAGGACTCGGCGCTTTTATCAATTTCGACATGGAGAGTTATGCGCACAAAAACATCACTCTCGAATTGTTCAAAACCATTTTCACCGAAGAGGAGTTTCAAGATTGGCCGCATGCCGGGATCGTTATCCAGGCGTATTTGCGAGATTCAGAAGCTGATCTGCGCAACCTGATCGAGTGGGGGCGCGCCCGAGGCACGCGGTTCGCGGTCCGGCTGGTCAAAGGCGCATACTGGGATTACGAAACGACGAAGTCGCGCCAGAACAGTTGGGATTGTCCGGTTTATTTTCAGAAGGCCGAGAGCGACGCGAATTTCGAGAACCTCACGGGAGTGCTCTTGGAAAATGAATCCATCGTTACCTCTGCGTTCGGATCCCACAATGTTCGCAGCACCGCGCACGCGCAAGCGCTCGCGGACGAACTCGGCATCGATCGCAGCCGCTTTGAGTTTCAACTGCTCTACGGAATGGCCGGCCCGATCAAGCGCGCGCTGGTGGAAATGGGTTATCGCGTCCGCGAATATTGCCCGGTCGGCGAGCTGCTTCCCGGCATGGCCTATCTGGTTCGACGCCTCCTCGAGAACACGTCGAATGAAGGATTTCTGCGCGCCAAATTTGCCGAGAACGTCTCAGCGGAAGAATTGCTGCGTGATCCAAGAGAGCTGGTAAATGCAACTGTAATCCCGACACGTCGGGACGATCCCGGCGAGCTCGCCAAGTCACATGGCAAAAATGGCGCTTCACTTCACGCCGTCCCCGGAGATATTTACGAAAACTCGCCACTAGTGAATTTCGTTTACAAAGACAGCCAGGACAAAATGCAAAGCGCATTGCGCGAAGTGCGCAAACGTTTCGGCGAAAAACATCCGCTCGTCATCGGAGGCGAAAAGGTTTGGACCGATCAGTTGACGGCTTCGGTCAATCCCAGCGCTCCGGACGAGATTGTCGGTTACGGGTCGGAAGGAGGAATTCCCGAGGCAGAGCGTGCCGTCAAAGCTGCGCGTGCGGCATTTGGTAAATGGAGCCGGACGCCGTTCGAAGAGCGCGCGCGGCTACTGGAGCGAGCGGCAGACATCATGGAACGCCGGCGCTACGAACTCTCGGCAGTCGAAGTTTTCGAGGCAGGCAAGCCGTGGAAGGAAGCCGATGCGGATATTCGCGAGGCGATAGATTTTTGCCGATTTTACGCGCAGGAGATGCGACGGCTAGGACGTCCCAAGCTTACCCAGCAAGTCCCCGGCGAAGAAAGCTATCATCATTACTGGCCGCGCGGCGTCGCATTTGTGATTGCACCATGGAATTTCCCGATCGCCATTCTCTGCGGAATGGCGTCGGCCGGAGTGGTGACGGGCAATACGGTGATCATGAAACCGTCCGAGCAATCGATCATCTGCGGCGCCGTGCTGATGCAGGTGTTCGAGGAGGCTGGCGTTCCCCCAGGCGTTTTGAATTTTCTGTCCGGGCACGGCTCCGTGATCGGCGCGCACTTGGTTGATCATAAAGATGTCGATCTGATCGCGTTCACGGGCTCGCGCGAAGTCGGGCTAAAAATTTGGGAGTCGGCCGGTATCACTCGACCCGGTCAACGCGAACTCAAGCGTGTCATTTGCGAGATGGGCGGCAAGAACGCAATGATCGTGGATTCCGATGCCGATGTTGGCGAGGCGATCGATTATTCTATTTATTCCGCGTTCGGTTATCAGGGACAGAAGTGCTCGGCGCTCTCGCGTCTGATTCTGCTCGAGGAGAATTATGACCGCGTGCTGGAACGTTTGATTCCAGCGGCAGCCAGTCTGCGCGTCGGCAATCCGGAAGAACCGGGCATCATGGTCGGCCCTGTGATTGATGAAGCCGCTTACCGGCGCATCTTGGATTACATCGAGATCGGCAAGAGCGAGGCAACGCTCGCCTATCAAGCGAAAGAAGTGCCGCCGCGCGGCTATTTCATTCCTCCGACGATTTTCACCGATGTGAAACCAACCATGCGAATCGCGCGTGAGGAAATTTTCGGTCCGGTGCTGAGCATCTTAAAAGTGCGCGATCTCGATGAAGCGCTCGAAGTCGCTAACGGCACCGACTACGCGTTGACCGGCGGATTTTTCTCGCGCAGCCCCGCGAATATCGAGCGCGTCAAAGCGCAACTGGAAGCGGGCAACGTCTATATCAACCGCTCCTGCACCGGCGCCATTGTCGGACGTCATCCCTTTGGCGGATTCAAAATGAGCGGCGGCGGCGCCAAGGCCGGTGGCGAAGATTATCTCCTGCACTTTCTCATTCCGCGCGTGGTCACCGAAAACACCAGCCGGCACGGTCTTGCCCCGGAAAAGACGCCAGAGTATCGCGACGAATTCCTCTGGCCGCCGAAACGTTGAACCGCGGCTTACGCTGATTACACGGATAATTCCGAGCACGGACTTACAAGCCGGGCCCGTAGCGCTACTAGTCCACCGGACGTCCTTTGCTTAACAACTTTACTACGGTAATGATCATGTAGAGCACCGGCCACGCGGAGGTCAGGACAATCAGCGCAAACACGGCCATCTCCCTGGTCCGCTCCCTTGCCGCTTCGATACGAAACTCGCGCCCTAAGTTGTAAAAATTCCTGAATCCGTATCTGTCCTCTCCATCGTAAGGCGAAAACCACCCGCCGCGCCATTGGCCGAAACCGGAATGGAAAAAGTAGTCAGTGTGCGGAAATTGCCCTTTGCCGCCCGTGGAAGGACTCCTCGGTTTCATAGCCGTAACCCCAAATTCGGTGGGAACTGCAATTATGATACCACGTTCAAAAAAGGAATCAGCCTGAAAAAATAGCTTTTCGATGGCACCGAAACAGCGAAACACTCAAGCAGTGGAGATCAAAACCAGACCCTATCGCGCTGGGAGACTGTTGGTGAAACTTCTGTTTGGCTGCGTCGCACGCGTTCGCGTGCTGGGGCGCGAAAACGCGAATCGCGCGGGCGGCTTTCTGCTGGCGGCGAATCACATCAGTCATTTCGATCCGTTCCTGATATCCCTCGCCGTGCCGCGAAAAATCGATTGGATGACCATGGCCGAATTTTTCCGATCGCCAGTCGTGGGATTCCTCTTGCGCTCGGTTGATGCGTTCCCGGCAGAGCGAGATCATGCTGATCGCAAAACTATTCGCACCGCCATCGAGCGACTCAAAGGAGGACGCGCCATCGGCCTCTTTCCCGAGGGCGGGATTCGCGATGGCGCACGCTCGCTGCTCGAAGGCGCGCCGCTGCGGTGGGGCGCTGCGACCCTTGCGCACATGGCCGGCGTCCCGATTTTGCCGTGCGTGATTCTTGGCAGCGATCGGTTGTATTCGAGCAGGCATTGGGTTCCGTTTCGCCACACACCAATCTGGATCGCATTCGGCAAGCCGATCTCACATTTTCTAGAGCTGCAAAAATCAGATGCACGCGCGCGAATCGCATTCGATTTGGCTGCCGCATTCAAAAATCTTTACGCGGAATTGCGCGAAACATTCCAACTCACGGAAGATGATCTGCCGCATTCACCGAAGGAACGTATGAAACATTGTAGGGCAAGCGCTTCGCTTGCCGCCGACGTCACCGGCAACCGGAGCGGTTGCCCTACAATTCGCCGGCACGGATTTCGCGGTTTCGCCGCGAGGGGAATCGATGGGTTTATATGCGGATCGTTCAATCTGCTTCATGCCCGCCATCGGCTAAACGGGCGCAGTCGCGAGGAGATGGAGCGTTACGTAAGCACATGCGAGCGCCTTACCGCCGAAGAATATTACGCCGCTCATGGCGACGCGGCTCTCGCTGAAGCACTCAGAAACGGCCGGATTACCATCGGATGGCGCAGCCCGATCAAGACGCAGTTTCCAGCGAATAACATCGCGCGCGCGGATTTCTTTCGGTGCGGACAAGGCCTTAGCGCGCCGACGGTGTTCCTGCTGCATTCGCTCATGTCCGCCAGTCGTATTGGCTACCGCCGCTGCGCAGAACATTTCAACCAACTTGGATGGAACGCTTGTTTTGTTCACCTGCCGTATCATTATTCGCGTGTGCCGCGCGGCTACTGGAACGGCGAACTCGCGATCACGCCGGACCTTATTCGCAATGCGGAAGGATTGCGCCAGGGGGTGATCGAACTGCGGCAATTGATGAAGGCTTTGCGCGAACAAGGGTGTCGCGAGTTCGCCGTGCTGGCCACCAGTTACGGCGGCTGGATCGGCGCATTGCTGGCAATGGTCGAGTGCGATCTT
>QHOF01000201.1:7532-10395 GCA_003219335.1 Verrucomicrobiota bacterium
CCTATCGTGAACATCGAGCACGCGATCTGGGAAAGCCCTGCTGCGCGGTTCATCCGCCGCGAATTGCGCCGAGCAAATATCGAGCCGGGGGTGGTTGCCCGGCATTTTCATTTAAGCTCACCGTTGCACGGTCGGCCGCTGTGCGATCCTGATCGCGTTCTATTCGTGACCGGTGAATTCGATTCGATCGCGCCAGCCGAGCAGATCGAAGCGATCCAGCAAAAATGGCGCGGCTCCGAACTGTTGCGTGTGCGACAGGGACACTTCGGCTACCGGATGATGCGCGAAACGATCGCCCGGCTCAAACAGCGCGGTAATTTGTAGTCAAGGAGCGGCATTCTCTAGTCCGCCGTTCCAAAAAGGGCGGATTGGAAACCGCCCCTCCTTTGAAGACTGATTCCAAGAAAGTCCAAGCTTGACTTCAGATCGCTGAATGCAGCTTCTGCGAGCGCATTGTGCCCCTCCGCGGATGCATGCCAACCATCAATTGCATGGAGTAATTCCGCGCGGCTGAGGTCCGCCGTCGCCAGTGCGTGCGAGTATCGCAGTTGAATGTGTGCGACGTGATCGAACTCGTGATTGAACTCTTCCACCATTTCGCGCAGCTCGTCGTTCACCATTGCAGCGAGCCGGATCAAATTGCGCCGGTAATTTGGATGGAACGAAACGAAATATTTGTAGGTCGTTTCCAAGTGCGGATAGAGCCTTGTGTCTGATTCCCGAAGACGCTCGGCCGCTTCGCGACCTTTAAAATACGATTCGAAATTGATCAGCCCGAAAACGATGAGCGCTATGCGATGTTTTTCCACGTTCGCGCGCCCGAGCAAGCGGCGCAGCTCGCGGGCGTAGTTTTGCCGGAAATGTTTGCTTAGGCGGTTCAATCGTTGCTCTGGCGCGACCAAATCGTCAGGCGGACATCGCCACGCCCAATCAACGTTGTTGTGTCCAATCGAGATCAAAACCAGATCAGGAAAGTGCCGCGATCGCAGCAACTGACTGACTTGGCCGGAAAAATTGCGCGTCCCAAGAATCCGGCGAAAAAGCTTTTGCCGGCCGCGCTCATGATCGACCAATGCGCCGAGACCCGCGTATTCCATGGCCACGAAGGGCGCGAACTCTTCCAGTCGCTTCGAGATGCTGCGAACGCCTGAAGCAGGGTCGGCATCCAGAAACCAATTTCTGGCGCGGCAAGTGTGCGCGCGCCAGAACGTGCTCCAGGCCGACGAGATATAGATGTCCATGCAGACGCTGTCACCGAGCATGGCGATATGCGGCAGTCGCGCGATCAACTCCGTGCGCGTGATCTCGCCTTTTCGATACGCCAGATAATTGGAATGAAAACGCGACGCGGGTTCAGCGATGTGCTCTAAAAAATTCGCGGTGACGAACGGGGAAGATTTCATGTGGCAACAACACTTGTAACTCAGGCATCTTGCCTGACCGCGTCAAACAGGCTTCCAGCTTGCAGGATTCGTGCAGGCAGGATGCCCGCACGACCGGACAGCCAGGATGACTGTATTACTTCAATCCAACCAATTCATCGCTTCAAGCAAGCGGCGAAACTGTGGATCATCATTGGACAACGCGGGCAGCCATTCGCCAATGGGTTCGCGTTTCCACCAGGCTTTGTCGCCCAACGGCGCGAACCAGTAACGATAAAGCCGCGCGCGAATGTAATGCGGCGGCGCGTTTGGGAAGGGATTGTTCGCCAGCAGCGAGAGCGTGCCGGGATCGTTGTGCAAAAGTTTCCAGACAAAATGCAGCGTCCACGGGTATTCTGCGGGGGGCGCCATGGCGGCGAACCAGATTTGCCAGTCAATTCGCGGTTGATACGGCGCCACGAACGGCGGACGCCGGTTCGGATCGCCCGGCTTGGCTTTAAATTCGTATTCCTTCCATTTGGTGTCGCCGGTAATCAGCACGTCGTCTGTTCCCTCAAAGATAATTTCGTCGCGCTCGCGACCTACAGTGCCGAATGCGCCGTAAGTGTTCACCAGGTCGAGCGGATCGTAGGAGTAATTCATCAGTTGCCGGCCGGAAGTGAGGTTGAGCACGGTCGGTATGCTGAGCCAGGCAATCAAGATCGCCAATGCGACAGCGATCGCGTTGTTGATGCGCGACGGCTGCGATTCCTCCGCGGCGCGCTCTCCGCGCCTAACGAGCGCGCCCGGCAAGAAATGCCGAAGGAATGTGTCGTCGAAGCAGGCGAGAAACGGAATGATCGTCAGATAATTCAGAAACGAAAGATTGCCGCTGATAATGAGAAAGATCTGAAACGTGATGAGCAACACACCCGCGATATGGCGCGCTCTTCGCGGGCCGAACGAGAACCACGGCACGATGAGTTCGACGAAATGATTCCATGCCGTCTCGAATTTGAGTAGCCAATGCGGCGAGAAATGGAAGTAGCGGCTGATCGGATTCGGGATTGGCTGAGCTTCGTGGTGGTAGTAGAGGCAAGTGAGATCGCGCCAGCATGGGTCCCCGCGCAGTTTGATCAGGCCCGCGCCGATCATGATGCGAAACCCGAGCCACCGAAACAGCCAGATGACCAAAATGGGCGGCCTGAATTTCGGGAACGGTCGCCCATCCCGTAAAGGGCATAGAAAGATCGACAAGAAGCCGGTTTCGAGCAGTTGGATTTCCCAACCGTAACCGTACCAGATCTGCCCGATGTGGACGATGGACATGTACATCGCCCAAAGAACCGCCAGCAGGATCGCATTTGCGTAGCCGCAGAGAACAACCAGCGACAGACCGAAACCGATCCACGAGAAAATCGACAATGCGTTGTCGGAGATTCCGAACCAGAAGAGAGTCGGCACTCGCAGCATTCCAGCGGTGCGCGAACCGAGCTGCGTTT
>QHOF01000202.1 GCA_003219335.1 Verrucomicrobiota bacterium
CGGCAAAGCCCTTTTCGTAATCTCCGGTCTGCAAGAGCGTTAAACCTAAACTAAAATGAGCTTGGGCGTAGTTCGGCTGCAATTGAATCGCGCGTTCCCAATAAGAAATTGCCTTGTGAGGTTCTCGTTGGCGACCCGCGAGATAGCCTAGACTGTTGTAGGCTTCGGCACGCTCGGGTTCGGCCTTGATCACTTCTTCCATGCAAGCGCTCGCCTCGGCGTAAAGTTCAGCGTCGCCGAGCACGATCGCCAAATTAAACCTTGCATCGGGATAGTTCGGCTCCAGTTCCAGGCATTGCCGGTAGGCGTTGACCGCGTCCTCCAGTTTCCCTTGCTCGTAGAGTTTATTGCCCCGCTGAAAGTGATAGGCAGGTGTTTTAGCTGTTTGTTCCTCGGTTGGTAAGACAACCTCGGCGAGAGCTTCGTCGGGCAGCACGTAGGAATGGGCCATTCGCTCATCGTTCCATTCCAACAGTTCCGGGAAACGAATACCCTGCAGAACCTGCACGGCGAAGATCTCTTGCACGCCTGCCTCAAACCGGAGAAAGCCGATAGTTTGTCCGCTTTCGATATGGACCACCCAAACTCCGCAGGTGCGCTCGCTCAGCCGCTCGACCAATGGAATACCGCTGAAGACGGCGCTCTCGCGGACCTGGGACAGTCCGATAAAAGCCAGGGAGCCCAAGAAATCGATCCCCCGCGTAAAGCCCGGCACCTCCGCAACCCTCTGCCAAGTACGCCGCTTAAGATCGACCGACGCTAAACTTCCTTCGCCGGATTCCAGAACCCATAGTTTTTCCTGATACCAGCGCGGAGAGTGGGGCATCGAGAGACCGCGAAGCAGGATCTCATTGGTCTCGATGTCCATCAGAATGCCGCCCCTGGCTTTGTTCGCCCGCCACCCGCCGGCTGTATCAGTCTCACCCAGCGCTGTTACGTACTTCGGGCGGCCTTCGACCATCGCGAGGCCATTGAGGTGACAGCGATCTTCGGGAGCATAGGCGCTGACGAACGGCGGGCGCCAACGCGGATAGAAACTATGCTGGGGGTCAAGAGTGCAAAGACAGCAGAAACGTGTATTCACCAACCATAATTCATTCTTTGCATCCCAGGCGAGCTCGTGAATGTCGATGTCGCCAGTGACATGAATGCGGCGCGGAATGTAACATGCGTCGTGCTTACCGGGCGGCTCCAATTTCTGCGCCACGGCAGGCATGTTGTGGTATTCCCAGACCGTGTTGCTGCCGCCGATGGTTAGCCGGGTATTGTTGGCGGCAATACCCATAGGTTTGGCGAAGGTTCGGAAGTGGGTATTGAGGGTTCCGTGGTCGCTTCGGACCACGATGGCTTTACCCGCCTGGTAGGTGGAAACGATCAAACTGATTTGCAATTGATCAAAGAGGGCAGGCAAATTGGAGGTGTGAACGCTTCGTAAAGCGCTCGCCTCATCTGCCTGGGGTGAAGCTAAAGCCATGCGGTCTCTACTTTAAATGGGGAGCTTACAACCAGAGGTGAGCTTAGCCTGTCAACAAACGTTTCACTGGGCGATGTAAGAGTACGGTGCAAATCTTGCCGGCGCACGGAGGGGAATAGGTTGGAAGCGAGATTTTCCGTTCTTGAAAGGGCCACGGCTTACTTTGTAGTAGTACACGGAAAAAGGGTGAATTGAAGAATCACCCATCTGCAAAGTACAAAACCATCAGAGCCGGAGGCGAAGGCTATGACTTAACCCCCTTCGCCCCCGGAGCGATCTACGAGGTTTTCAATATATGTGCAGGCTGTTAAATACAGTGCCATCTCCGATGTCGCATTCCGAGGTGAGGGAGGAGAACAGAAAAAATCCCTTGCGTGTTCCCTCTGCATCCGTGCGCTAATCGCCTTTCTGGCTCTTGTTGATTACGTTGAGACGTTCTAATCCACCAGTACAGACAAGATGAGCGTGGCACGCCACCTTGGTACCGCTCGCCGCACAAATTCTTGCTTTACCCTCAAAAAGACCCGTAGCGGCATTGGCGTTAATGCTAAAAATAGAAAGGGGATCAGTAGACGCCGTTGCTGCCTCGCCGGCCTCACCTGCCAGCAGTGCAACACTAGCGTCGCTACCTGCTTGGGTATTTCCAAAACCAAAGAAAAATTGGCCGGTAAAACCACCGTCCTTAGTGGAGGTGTTAAGGCAAGTGAGGACGGTTTCACATGGACCACCACCGCGAGCATACGGTATTAAGAAGGCTTCCAACGTACCGGTCGGACAATTAGCAATGCCTGCGAGTCGAGGCCCCGAGCTAACATCTGGAGCACTTTGTGCCAAAGTAACGCCGATAGAAAATAACACGGCACTAACGGCAGCGATCACTGCCAAAAGAACCGAAGAAATTAGCTTCTTCATTTGCAATTACCTCCCGCCATGTTCTTTGCTGACTATCAGTCCACCGCGACAAGCGGTTTAATCAGCCGTCTCTGCTTCGGATGAGAAAGATTTCAGTATAGGCGGAGGAGGGCCTCGAGCCCGAAAATTTGTGGGGAACTTCTCGTCAATACACATTACAACGGCTACAAATTGACATCGTAAATGCCACGGTGTGGTGAAAAAGTCAACGTAAAAAGTAAACAACCGAAGCTTTTCACTCTGGCAGAACTATACTTACAAAAAGAACCAGGAAAACACCGTTGGAATTCCCCTGATTTTTTGTTGCCAATTGGCTAAGAAGACTGCAAAGGGAGGCCGGGCGGGAGGTGAATGTTGGCCTTTGCTGTCCCATATAAGGTGGTCATTCTTTCGCTGACGGCGTACTTGGTCAATTTGCGATGCTGTTGAGATTCAGCTTGTGATCTACGCAAAACATCCGACGAAACTCACGGCCAGGTATTGCCTTCTTACGATGGCATTTCCTTAACCGCGCTGTGATTACGGCAGATTATCTTCCAAGAGTTCCGCGGCCCTTTCTCTGACCTCTTGATTCTGATCAGACAAGGCCTTGCGTAAAGAGTCGAGGTCTTTGCGCTCGGCCAAAGCTTCAAGCACTTCAATCCGAAACTCGGGATCAGAATCATTCAGACCTCGTCTGAGCATCTGTGTGACGGCAGCGCCTTCCTTGTCTGACAGCGCTGCAAGCGCCGCCTCTTTTACCTCATTGTTTGGGTCGGTTAACGCTTCTCCTAAAGCAGCGATGCTTTTGGGATCGTCAGATTCTTCCATCGCTTCGATAGCCTTGAGCTTGGATTCAACGCGGCTGTCTTTGCTCTGTTCTACTAATGGCTTCGGCTTGGCTTTAAACGGGGATTTCTCGCCACGCTTAGACCACTCTGCAAATCGGTCTGCGGGATTTGTTAGCGTACCTACTCCGTTGGGATTCTCGGCTTCAGACGGGAGAATCAACACCCGCGCCAAACGCGTCTCCGAATAAAAGAAGGCGAAATTCAAGTCTTGCAGCACCTCGCGAAAGGCGCGCATGGGAAGTAGGTTCTTGAAGTCAACTGAAGAGCGCCTTTCTGCAGCCGTTGTATCTTTGAGTTCGACCACAATGCCGCTCTTTTTTCCCATCTCATCCAATAAATCCTTGAGCGGCACATCGTCGGCCCTAACGCTCATCCGTCCCTTTTGAAACTCGACCATGGGTTGGTTTTCCGGCGGGCTTTGCGGCGGCGGGTCATCACTCGCCGCAAGCATTAGAGAGGTCAGGAAAACAGCCAGGATTTTCATAAGTCCCCCAAGGCGTCCGTTTGAACGGGATTTCCCAACGTTCCGTCCGGTTTCCTGGTTCCGCAGCCTCTATCCTTCACTCCTTTAGGCGGTGGGTTTGGATCGGTTTGATTCGGCAATGCGTCGTGGGGACAGGCATCGTCCGCGGTGTGTGTATCTGATTTGCCGTCCAGGACATCGTGGTGAACGGTGGCCACGTAGTTATAGTCTCCCGGGGTGGCATCGTTAGTGTTTCGCCGTTGAGCCGCCGTGCAATTATAGGTGACGAGATAATTCACCGTGAGCGTTTGTCTAGGTTTCAGGACCTTTGGTCCCCGGCTGAAGGTTGTGGCATTTTTCGTGTTATCGAGAGCGACGATCGGAGCTAGACACCCCTCGCCATCGTCATCGACAACAGTGACGACTAGACGGACAAGACCAGTAGTGACGCCGTCGTCCAGATCAGCAGCCTCAATCGTTTCCGCATGGTCGCTGCGATTTTGGATCTGAACCCTGACACTCGCTGTCACTGCACTTGCGACAGTTACAGTTTTCTTGGCTATGATATTCGTGACTGCCAAATCGTGAATACACCCAGGAAGTTGGAATGAACCGATTTTAGTTCGCCAGCCTCGCGCGCTGCTCGTCGCATAATATTCCTGCGTATACCAGAACGTACACTCATCGACCGGATCAACAGCAAGCATGCTGTAGTCGCCCCACCGATTGGCGCCGGTTTGGGACCCTCCGCCCGCCTGAAGAACCGCCTCGCCTTGGAACAAGCCACCGGGTGGATCGGTTGCCAGCCGAGCGGCATAACGAATCGACGGAAACGTGTTGGAGCCGGAAACGCTGTAGCCGACGGCAATATTGCCATTCGAGTCCATCGCAGCGCTTTCCCATCCAGCGGTGATTGGAGTCAGGGGCGAAGGTAGCTTGCTCATTAATCAGAAAAGAACCTCCCGGCAAACTCCTTTGCAGTTCGTAGTAGCGGATCCCGGCGTGATTGTTTCCTGCGTCTACGGTGTGATTGGTAACCAAAGATTCGTGGGTGACGAAGTTGCGATACTGTAGCCGGAACATCAAGCGATCGGAGATGGCATCCACTTTCTGTGAAGTTCCACGCTCCGGAATACAGTCCGCGCCTGAAACACCGCAGCTAATAATAGGATCAAAC
>QHOF01000203.1:0-5536 GCA_003219335.1 Verrucomicrobiota bacterium
TTGTTGCGGCGAAAGCGGACCCCCTATTTCGCGACAAGCGCATAACGCGGCTTACTATCGTCCAGTACCGGCTAACCCAAGCCGTATTGCGTCTGCCTTTAGCGCAGCGATTACGTTTGTAATTACGTCGTCAAGCGGCATGCCGAGTTCATCCGCGCCGCGGACGATGTCGTCGCGATTCACGGCGCGAGCGAATGCTTTGTCTTTCATCTTCTTTTTCACTGCGCGCACATCGACGTCGTGAATGCTTTTTGTGGGACGCACGAGCGCGACAGCAACGATGAAACTGCTGAGTTCGTCCACGGCATAGATAGTTTTCTCGAGAGGCGTTTCGCGCGAGACGCCTGAATAATCCGCGTGCGAAAGAATCGCGCGGCAGACTTCTTCGCCCCAGCCTTTTTCTCTGAGCCATGCTACGCCGACGGACGGGTGGCCTTCGGTCGGGCTGTGTTCCAGATTGGGGTGACGCTCGTAATCCATGTCGTGCAACAGTCCTACCGCTTCCCAAAGATCGGCACCCTCGCCGCGCAGTTGCGCAAAATGTTTCATCGAATCTGCGACGGCGTAGCAATGTTTCCGCAGGCTTTCGGATTGGACCCAGTCGTGGAGAATGTTCAGCGCCTGGGCGGCGAGCGTCTCATTCATCGTCGAATTTTAGTGAATTGAGACGTTGTCGCCCGGTTTTATTTTTGTTGCAAGCCGGACGACGTCCCAATTCGCCAGACGAATGCAGCCGTGGCTGGCAGCGTGGCCAATTGACCCTATTAAGCGCAATCCACATCACGCCGACGGGATTCCGCGGCCCGGGTGGGAGCAGATAAAAATTGCCGCTGCGCTGGCCGTGCTTGAGCATCTCCTTGTCCCAACGAAACGTGGGCATCTTTGTAATGCGCCGCGCCTTCCACTCACCGATGGGTGAGGCGAGATGGGCGGAGCCCACCGTTACGGGATACGCGGCGATGAGCTTCTCGCCTTCGCGCACCTGGAGCATATTTGTTTTGATGTCGATCTTGATGGCAACATTTCCGGGCGCGCCCGCACTTTCGCCCGGAGTTGGAGTTTGCGTTTCGGATTGATCTTCCATTTCGTTAGCTGCCTGCGAACTGATTTCGCTGCCGGGCTTGATGTTTTTCACCGAAGGGAGATCAAATGGCTCGACATTCGGCACCATGAGCTGGTCACCGGCCTTCACTGTTTTCAATTTGCCGGGATTGAGTCGCTCAAGGAAATGAACGTCACAGTGAAACTTCTCGGCGATGGCTTCAGCGGCGTCGCGGTAGGGCAAAAACTTTAACTTAGCCTGCGCTGCAACGTTGCTCGGCGAAGGACCGATGCTCTGTAGATCGGCGTCGGTGACTGTGTAGGGAATGAAAACCGGGTCTACACTGGCAAGATCGAGACCATTGATGTCAGGCGCGATGTTGCCTTTCAACTTGACCTGTGGAGGTGGCTGTTGCGGTTGTTCTCCGCGAGAAATCCGGTAGACCGCGAGCGCCTTCCAGGTGAAATCACCATAGTGTCCATCGAGCTTGCCGGGACTAAAGTTTGCGCGATCAAGAAAGATCTGAAGACGGGTAGCTGCTTCCATATTCGCCCTATTCGGAGCGGGCTCGCGAGCTGGCTTTTTTCGCGCTGCCGCTGGAAGAGCGCCGCCCAATATCAAGACGGCCACGATTGCAAAACGTAAAACAGTCTTCATGCAATTTGATCGTCGATTAAACGCTGCGCGGTCGCTTTGAAAGTAACCGGAATCTTTAGCCGCTCTGCAAATCTTGGCGTGCAGTGCAGAGATTCGCGGTAAACAAAACGCGCCTTTGCTGTTCCACCTGACAGACAGAACAGAAAGGCGCGATTGAGACAAACGAGCTTAGCTCTTAGTCTTCCTCAAGGATCACGCGATCAACCATCATGTTGGTGCCTGTCCCGACATAGTGAACTCGGACTGGGACACCCACCTTAACTCTCGTTCTAACGGTATCTTCATCCAGGACCTTGCCGCTCCGCGTCACATAGGTGACCGTCTTGCCGAAGCGGTACGTCCGCGGTCCGCTACTTTCCCTGAGTACGATTGCACTCCCCGGAGTGTACTCCGTGATGGTGCCGCTGCCTTCAGTCGTGGTCGTCGTTGTGGTGGTCTCTGAGACCTGCGCCCAAGCGAATGGGGCCACAACCGCCAATGCCATGCTTAAAAGCACTTTTTTCATGATTTCCCTTTCTTGTTTATGTTGCGATAGCAACAAGTCTCCCGTGTTCCGGTTTAATTTTGGACGGTCAAGAGCTTGCCGCCATATTGAATTCGCATGCGCGTTGTCGGGCGGATGTCTTGACGAGCTTTTTTACGGCGCTTGCGGAGATCTCTCGCTCCGCGAATTTGGCCTGAGCTAATCACATGAAATTCTGGATCGGCACGTCGGGTTTTCAGTACACCGAGTGGAAAGGAAATTTTTACCCGGACGATTTGCCCACAGCCAAGATGCTGCCGTTTTACGCCGAACGATTTTCCACTACAGAGATCAATTACACCTTTCATCGTATTCCGGCCGTCAAAACGATTGAGAATTGGAAAATGCTGACACCGGGAAATTTCCGGTTCGCCCTGAAAGCGCCGCAGAAAATCACGCACTGGTCGAAGCTGCGCGATTGCGCGGACACGCTGGAATATTTTCTGAAAGTCGTAGGCAAGCTGGGCGAACGGCTGGGGCCGGTCTTGTTTCAGCTTCCGCCGACTTTTAAAAAAGATGCTGACGTCTTGAATTCATTTCTGCGCGAACTGCCGGACATGCGCGCCGCGTTTGAGTTCCGTCACGAGTCCTGGTTCGACAACGAAATTTTTAATCTGCTCAAATCCCGCAACGTCGCGCTTTGCATCGCCGACACCGACGCGCTCGCCACACCGAAGCAAATTACTGCCGATTACGGCTACTTCCGGCTTCGGCGCGAAGATTACACAAAGAGCGACATCGAAGGTTGGGCCGATTTCGTGCGCGAGCAAAGATCAAACTGGCGCGATGCCTTCATCTATTTCAAACACGAAGAAAAGGGCATCGGCCCAAGGCTGGCGAAGCAGATGATGGAATTGCTCGCGTGAACCTGTAGAGCCTAACGCCCGATCAAAATAAAGATTCCTGCCAGGAGCGCCAGCACCCCAGTGATGATGCCGATGCCAAGTCCAGTGAGTGTAAGGATTCCTACCGCGATAAGATAGATCGCGAGCAGAAGCATGCCGATGTTTTTGGTGATGTTCATGTCGCGAGTATCCAGAATTGCGCCTGTCGTTGGCAATGCTGAAGGCCAGTGGCAGGCGATATTCTCGGCGCCGAAAATTTTGCAGCAAGTCGCTTATCTGCCGGTTATACGGATTACTACTGCCGAAATGTCTTTCACATCGACGAACGCGTCGAAATATTCCGCGCCAGTCAGATTGGAAAGATGGACGATGTTGTCTGTCACTTGCGCGATCTTGCCTGCGATTTTCTCTCCAGATCTCAAGTGCAGCTCGACAGGTTTGCCTGCGGTGTTCTGAAGGATGCCGAGCACGGTCGCATTCGGTTGCAGGGCGGCTTTTTCCTGGGCGAGCAAACTGGAATAGGAAACTACGGCAACTATGATTCCGACGAGAATTGAATAACGTTTCATGATTGTTGTTCTGCGTAATCCGCGGGCGATTGGCCAGCAAATAATGGCGTGATCAGGAGGCAAGGCGGCGGGCCAAGGGGAAACCGCCCTTCTTGATTTTGATTGGCAGGCGAAGCGCCTGCCCTACAATTCGGCATGGTTTCGGTTGCCGACAACCTTGCGCGCGTGCGCGAGCAACTTGCAGAGGCCGCAGCGAAGAACGGTCGTGACCCTGGCGAAATCGAACTGGTCGCAATAACGAAGACGCATTCTGCCGAGAAAGTGCGCGAGGCGATTGAAGCCGGGCAGACGTTGTTTGGCGAGAGTCGCGTGCAGGAAGCGCGCGCCAAAATTCCGGAGCTGCCGTCGAACCTGCGCTGGCATTTCGTGGGGCACCTGCAAAAAAATAAAATTCGCCACGCGCTGCCGCTTTTTGAAATGATTCATAGCGTCGATTCGTTCGGGCTCGCGCAAGATATGAACTGGATCGCGGAAGAGGAGGGGATGCATTCGCGTGTCTTGCTCGAAGTGAACGTAGCAGGCGAGGGGAGTAAGTTTGGGTTCGCGCCCGATAAGTTGCGCGAGCAAATGGAAGAGCTACTCGCGCTTCCGCGATTGTCCATCGAGGGACTCATGTGCCTTCCGCCACTGGCAGAAGAAGCAGAGGCGTCCCGGAAATATTTTGTTCAGTTGCGCGAATTGCGTGATTCACTCGAAATAGAACTCGATCTGAAACTGCCACAGCTTTCGATGGGAATGACACAAGATTTCCCGACCGCAGTCGAAGAAGGTGCGACGCTGGTGCGCGTGGGCACGGCGATTTTTGGCGAGCGTACGCGGCCGTAACTCAGGCATCCTTGGCTGACCCGTCGCCCAGGCTTGCCAGTCTGGGCGATTACGAATCCACCAGGCAGGATGCCTGTTCGACGAGACAGGCTGGAAGCCTGTGTTACCGTGATCCCGATGCGTTTAGAGCCAACCAACATTCAGCAGGTCGGAGACGAGCTCGCCATTTCCTGGAAGGACGGCACAGAGTCGTTCATTAAACTGGAAACGCTGCGGCGCGCGTGTCCGTGCGCAGGGTGTGGGGGTGAGCCCGACGTGCTCGGCAATATTTCGAGGCCGCACGTGACTTATGCCGAGAAGAGTTTTCAGCTCACCGGCTTCGATCTGGTGGGCGGTTACGCGTTGCAGCCGCGCTGGGCCGACGGGCACAGCACGGGAATTTATAGCTTTACTTATTTGCGTCGTCTCGGCCAGGCTTCCGGATGAGAGGCGTGCGGTAAAACTGCGATCGTTTCATGAGTTTGACGGCAAAATTTGTGATTGTTCTGCTGTGCTTCGCATTATGCGGAGCGGGCACGTTCATCGCCTCCACCGCGCGCGAGCAATCACAGCGGCCGCGAAAAACCAACGTCATCCCAGTCAAAATTCGCGAGGTAACGCGGCATATCTGGATGCAGGTTTGACTCCCGATCGATGGAACTGCTGGGCAGCGCGGTTAGTGTCGCAAGCGCGGACGCTCGCGCTACGCTGAAGGAATTGTTACGCGTAATAAACTTGTTCCCGCTTGGAGTGGTTTCAATTGGTGATCCTGCAATTGAGCGGGAACAAGGGCAAATTCGCCGGGGCCGATATCGACATCCGCACATTGAACAGAGCCGGTCAGGCAGCAAACGATTGCGAATTGTTCGCGTGGCGCGATATCGCGCGGTGAACGAAGATTCCATTTTTGGACCTCAAACAAATCATGCCTCACAAGCAGCTCGCTCCGTGGCTCGAGCATCGTTGGTCGCACATCATAAAAATCGATGCACTCCAGTGCCTGCACTACATGCAGTTGTCGCGGCTTGCCAGTTGTGGGATCCACGCGGTTCCAATCGAACACGCGATAGGTGGTGTCGCTATTCTGCTGGATTTC
>QHOF01000203.1:5571-7356 GCA_003219335.1 Verrucomicrobiota bacterium
GCCAGCTGGAAGGAACACGGCGTCGCCGGGTTTAACGCGAATCTTGTGAACGTAATCGGCCGCTGTTCCCGCGCGCAGCGCCTTTTCGAACCGATCGCGTGTGATGGGTTCACGGAATCCCAGAAAAAGCTCTGCGTCCGGATCGGCGGCGGCCACGTACCAGAACTCGGTTTTTGGCTCGCCACCTAATTTTCCCGCGATTTTTTCGGGCGGATGAACTTGTAACGAAAGCTTCTCCTGCGCGTCGAGAAGTTTGATGAGCAGCGGAAAGCGGGGAGCATCGGGAACACGTCCGAAAATTTCGTCTCGATGTTGCGTCCACAGTTCATGCAAGGTTTTCCCGCGCAGCGGCCCGTCGCGCACGATGCTTTGCGCTTCCGGCCGATCGACGATTTCCCACGATTCGCCAATGCGTTTTTGCGCCGGCAGTTTTTTGCCGAACTCGGATTCGAGGCGTCGCCCGCCCCACATGCGCTCGATTAAGATCGGCTCAAAGATGAGGGGACCGGTGATTGTGGATTGACGATTGCGGATTGCGGATTTCAAATTGGCAAATTTGCAGGGCGTTTCTGTGAAATGCCATTTATTTAATTGGCGTCCGACACAGACGCCCTACAAAACGAATGCGCCGCTTTCTCAAATACTGGCTGCCACTAAGATGTGCAGCTCATCCCGCGTGCGACTTTTTGAGAGCGAATGAAACGATCACCTGTGGATGCGGGCCCAGCGGTGAAATATTGAATGTGTAAGCGTTTTGACCTCGAACCGGCCAAGTGGGCAATTGCGAAAGTAGTCGCTGCTCTTGCGGTATGTCTTGCCGCCTATTCGGCAACGGTGCCTGCGGTGACAGGGGCCATGCAAAAAGATGCGTCCAGCCCGAACTCAGGGCAGCCTTCGAGTGCGCCGGTGATTACAGCAACGCCGGATCGCGTGACAGTTAGCGGCGGGCATGGCAGCACAGACATTCGATGGGATAGAGGAGACGGATCGGTCGGTTTCGTCTTCGTGACGGAGAATGCCCGAAAAGCGGTGCTCTTCGCGACGGGCCCGAGAGGTAGCCGCGTAGCTCCATGGATTCGCGCGGGTCGCTACTTTTTCGAACTCTATGGCGACGCCGATCGTCGGACATTGCTCGCTAGAGTAACTGTTTCTGGATCTGTCCAAAGCGGGGCCCCTCAGCGCAGAACGTTGTGGCCGAACGTAGCGCGCTTACTGCTGGTGCTGGCAGTGGGAGCGGTTTTGTACTTTGCCGTTTACCTTGGCTCGACGGGAACCCTCCGGACGACATTTCCTACCGAGCCGACTACGTCGCCTCATCCCTTACATGTTGGACGAAACTTTTTTCTTGGCGTGGCTGCCTTTATTTGTGTCGATGGCGTCATCTTCCATACGGGATTCTATACTTCGATACTGGCTCCCGATTCGTACGCAGGTGGATTGGCGCTGCTTACGCGAGCGGAAAACCAGCGAGCGCCTTCCGGTCTGAAAGAAGTGCTGGTGCTGGGAGATTCGCGAATGGCGGAGGGTTTCTCTACGGCAGTCGCTGATACGGTCGGTTCTGCGGCCGGTTTGGAATTTGTGAATCTCGCCGAAGCGGCTTCTTCGGTTAACAACTGGTACTACATGCTTCGCGAAGTCGATCCCACAGCACGGCGGTACTGGGCGATTGTCGTTCCGTACGGCATTGGGTACGAGCCAAGCACTGCGGACCCGCTGAGAATTTCCATGACGGCTCCGCTGCTACGCTACACAGACTGCTTCAGTTTTGCCTCTGCTTTTCAGCTA
>QHOF01000203.1:7459-8065 GCA_003219335.1 Verrucomicrobiota bacterium
CGAAAAGAATTCGCTCCCGCGCCGCGTATAAGGGGCGCAACTATGACATTGTGGGTACCACGTATGACCCGCAGACCGGCCAGATAACCTTTCCGCCTCAACTAACTGAAGCCCAGAGACGAGCCGTCCGCGAGAGTCTGGTGCGGCCGCCGGATTCGGAAATCCAATACTTCCTGAAGCTGCAGCGGCACTGGATTCCGCGAATCTTGCATCGGTATGTGAATAGTCCCACCGCAATTGTGCTTACGCCCGTGCCTCGGGGTCCGTTTGCGGAGGTGACTGGATTTTCCACGCCGACTGAGGCTCTTTTCGCAGGCGACGTGGCAGGGACAACGGTCGTTTCGGTCCCGGAGCAAACATTCGGCTTCCTCGAGAAAGCTGAATATTACTTTGACGGTTACCACCTCAACGCCAAAGGCCGGGAGCAATTCACGCAGAAACTGGTGACTGAGTTGGTAGGGCTTCTTGGATCCCACGGTTCCGATGCGCCCTCCGGATTGAACCGACAATTAACTCCGGCTACAACAAGCAACTAACAACGATATCTGATGTTATTTAACAGCTTTCAGTATTGGATTTTTTTCCTGATCGTAGCCGTGCTGTTCT
>QHOF01000203.1:8218-9668 GCA_003219335.1 Verrucomicrobiota bacterium
AAAGAGGCTTTTGCTTGCGGTGAGCCTTGTCGTGAATCTGGGGATCCTTGGCTTTTTCAAATATTATGACTTCTTTGCGGGCTCGCTGGCGGATTTGCTCCACGTGCCGCGGTCCTCGGTTGTTTTACAGATTGTTCTTCCTATCGGGGTCAGCTTTTACACCTTCGCCAGCCTTTCTTATACATTCGATGTCTATTGGGGAAAAATGAAGGCGGTCAAGAATCTGATCGACTACGCGCTGTTCATCGCCTTTTTCCCGCATCTTATTGCTGGTCCGATCATTCGTGCGCGCCAATTTATCTCTCAAATCCAATACTGGCGCCATCCCGCGGCAATTATGGTCCAGAGCGGAATCATTCTTGTTTTGTGCGGTCTGATTAAGAAGATGGTGTTTGCGGATCGATTCGCAGTCGTGTCCGATGCATATTTCAATGATCCGGCTGCCCATCCGGGCTGGTTGGCTGCATGGTCAGGTTGCATCGTCTTTTTTATGCAAGTCTTTTTCGATTTCTCAGGTTACACCGACATCGCTCGCGGCTGCGCGAAGCTGCTGGGTTTTGAGTTTCCACTTAATTTTGCGCGTCCATTTCTGGCCAGAAATTCACCGGACTTCTGGCAGAGGTGGCATATAACTTTGTCCACTTGGGTGCGGGACTATTTATTTATGCCATTCAGCCGAGGTAGGAAAGGGCGCTTCGTCTTATATCGAAATATGCTGGTCGTAATGATACTCGTGGGGCTATGGCACGGAGCTAACTGGACTTTTGTGGCTTGGGGAGCATACCACGGTGTTTTGTTAGTTGGGTACCGTCTTTTCGATCGGGCGACAGTCGGCACGGTAATTGACAGAATTATGAAACACCGCTGGTTTGTGCCGTTTAGCGTTGCACTGTTCTTTCTTTCATGCACAGCAAGTATGGCTTTCTTTCGACCGAGGATTCTTCAAGCGAGCGGATACGTCTTGAGTGCGTTATTCGGTTTGCAGCACGTAACTGGTGAATTCCTGCTGACGACCGGAACGATCGTACTGACTTTTATCTCTCTGTGTCTCGCAGTCGCGCAAGAACGGACTCAGTTTATTGACCGCCTCGCACTCCAACCAGTACGCATCCAAGTCCCGGCATACGTTTTAGCATTTCTGGCGCTGGAGCTGTTCCCGGCTACGGCCCAAGTGCCGTTCGTTTACTTCCAGTTTTGAGCGGCGGACGGATGTGGTACCGCGCCGGTTTCGGAGTATGTCGCAGGAACGCACCTGGAGGAGCGGGCCCCGCACGCCTCAGGAACTGTCGGAGCGTCAGGCACGCGTGAGAGCATGCGCTTCTGTGTCATTTGCAATCCGCAATCGGCAACCTAAAATCGAACATTCACAGGGGGGCATAGCTCAGTTGGTAGAGCGCCAGCTTTGCAAGCTGGAAGTCAGGGGTTCGAATCCCCTTGCCTCCAGTCTTCG
>QHOF01000204.1:0-4885 GCA_003219335.1 Verrucomicrobiota bacterium
CGACAATGGAGGGCACCCCTACCTGGCGCGCCAGCAGAATGTGTTCACGCGTCTGCGGCATCGGCCCATCGGCAGCGGAGACGACCAGGATGGCGCCATCCATTTGCGCCGCCCCGGTAATCATATTCTTGACGTAGTCTGCGTGCCCCGGGCAATCGACGTGCGCGTAGTGGCGTTTCTCGCTCGAATACTCCACATGCGCGGTGTTGATGGTAATGCCGCGCTCTTTTTCTTCGGGCGCGTTATCGATTGATTCATATGCCCGCACTTCGGCCATGCCCTTTTTGTTCAGCACCATCGTGATTGCTGCCGTAAGGGTGGTTTTGCCATGGTCCACGTGACCGATCGTGCCAACGTTCACGTGCGGCTTGTCGCGTTTAAAAGCTTCCTTAGCCATTTGAGTTCTCCTGTTTGACTAAACTTCGTCTTTTCTTTTAATTATTCCACTGCCGGACGCGAGTTCTTTCTGGAGCCCATGACCGGGATTGAACCGGTGACCTCGTCCTTACCAAGGACGTGCTCTACCAACTGAGCTACATGGGCCTGCTTTTGCCAGCCCAGCGCCTCCGCAGCAATCCGAGCCGCAAACCGGTTTCGCTATCTACCAGAGACTCAAAAGTCCCAAAGCCGCGTCAAATTTGCAATTTGAACGACCATGGGACCGCTTCGTTCCAGCAAAAAGCGTCCGCAAGCTAACCGCGCGCGTTGGCGTGTCAAAGAAATTTCTTGGCAGGTCAGCGCAGATGCACCGGGAAAACCTAACGATTGTAGAGTGCGCTGTCCTCAGCGCAGTGACCCAGGCGTGGCGAGACAGTCCGCTGAAGACAGCGGACGCTACAGCATCTCCCCGCCTCAGCGGATGATGTGGCTTGTCTCCTCAGCCTTGCCTCGCGTGATCAGACGGACAATCACCGCGATGATCAGCAAGGCGACTACGCCGACCACGATATAGAGCGGTTTGATCTGACTAATCAGGCTGGGTTTCTCCGGAGCTGCTGTGGGCGCTGTCGTTGTCGTTGCAACAGGCGACGCATTTTGTGCAGCCAGCCGTCCCTGGGTCCACTGCAAGCGCTGGAAAGTATCGTTGTCTTGCGGGTTCAGCTTCAGCGCCGCTTGAAAGTCAGGAATCGCCTTCTCGTACTGCCCCATCAGACTGTAGGTGTAACCGCGCTTGGTCAGGGCCTCGGTGTCGTTCGCGTTTTTCTCCAGAAGAAATGTGTAATCCGCAATGGCCGCATCAAAGTTCTTCAATCCCCGATAGGCCAGTGCGCGCCGATCATAGGTCTGCAAGTCGTCCGGCTTTTTTTGGATCACGTTAGTGAAATCGGCTATTGCCTTGTCCCACTGGCTGAGTCCGAGCTCGGCGAACCCGCGGAGCTTGATTGCCGCTATTTCGTCGGGTTTGATCTCAAGTGCTTTCTCGGTGTCAGCCAGCGCTTGCTGATAATTTTTCTGCTGCAGGAAAACTTGCGCTCTGCCGACGAAAGCCCGCATGTCTTTAGGCAACAGCTCGATGGCCTTTGAAAAATCGTCACCCGCCTCTTGGAATCGCTGGAGCGCGAGATAGGCAAAACCACGACCCTCATAAAATACCGGCTGCTTATCGTTTGCCAGAATCGCCTTGGTAAACTCTGTCACCGCTTGATCGTACTGCTGGCCATCAAGCAATTGGATGCCCTTTGTGTACTCGCTCGTCCCAGCTCCCGCTTTCTCTTTGGCTGGTGCTTTCTCTTTGGCTGAAGCAAAACTGGCAGTGCCGAAAAAGCAGGCGGCAACCAGGGATATTGTGATTCGACTGGTAATCATAGTAGTTGTTCTCTCCTTCCGTCCTGCTTTTTGAGGGATTTCCCGCTTGCAGGCGAGCAAATTAATTCGCCAAACAAATAAAGCGATGAGCAAACTGAATTCCACCCGAGAGATTGCCGGTCTCCGCAGCCGCAGCAGCTCGGAAGGTTATGCCGCGCTCTTCGGGACCATCCTCATCTGGTCCACGCCATCGCTTTTTCAGTACTACCTGAACCGTTACTACGATCCGTGGGCGCAAAACTTTTATCGTTATCTGGTGGCCTGCCTTTCCATCGCGCCCCTGCTGATTTACCAGATGCGGCGCCGGAAGCGGCCGATCAATTGGCGCGCCGTCATGATCTGCATCGTGCCCTGCCTGCCTAACGTTATCCATCAGGTCACGCAGGTGATTGCCCTCTTTTACATGGGACCGGGCGTTTACACTATTTTCGGGCGCGCCTCGGTGATTTTCACTGCGTTGCTTGCGCTGGCATTTTTCCCTGAAGAACGGCACGTGATTCGGCAATGGCAGTTTCAATTGGGCACTGGCCTGGGATTGATTGGCGCATTCGGGGTTGTTTGGTTTCAACCGGGGTGGAAATCAGCACACATTGCGCTCCCGGGATTATTCATTGCGTTTACCGCCACATTTTGCTGGGCGCTTTACGGTATCCTGGTAAAACGGCCTTCCAGGGAGCTCGGCTCGATTCGCAGTTTCAGTGTGATCAGCTTGATCACGTCAGGCTTGCTGCTTCCGCTCACATTCGCATTTGGAAAAATTAGCACTCCGATTCACGTAGGATCGCAAGTTAATTTGATTCTCATCATTTCCGCCGTGAGCTGTATCACGCTGGCGCATGTCTTTTACTACGTGGCCATCCGAGAGATCGGCGTGGCCCTCGCCCAATCGCTCCAACTTCTTTGCCCTGCCGGCGCGATGGGACTTTCAGCATGGATTTATGGCGAGCGTCTCACTCAAGCTCAGATCTGGAGCGCCGCTATTCTGCTCCTCGGCGCCTTTCTGGCGATGCGCACAAAGCCCATCGCCACGACTGAGGCAGCGGAGAATATTTGAGAGCGGGTAAAGGGTTAAAGAGTTACAAATTAAAAACGGAAACTGCGCAGTTGGCGCACTCATCGTTACTTGTAACGATGTAACTTTTTAACTTTTGACCTGCCGTCAGGCGCTTGATACTGGACACTCTGCACGAAGTTGGAGTATCCCAGTATCGAGAATCAAGGATCTGACTTCAGCCTTCGTCACGTGAACCTCAAAAGCTATCTGCGAACACACCAGAGAGAGATTGAGCGCGCTCTTGATCGCCACCTGCCGAAAGCGAACAGCAAACCCGCGACCCTGCACCGGGCGATGCGCTACAGTCTTTTCGCTGGCGGCAAACGGTTGCGGTCGATTCTCTGTCTGGCCGCCGCGGAAGCTTGCCGGGGAAAAGTCAGCGATGTAATTCCTCTCGCATGCGCGCTGGAGTGCATCCACACGTACTCGCTCGTGCACGATGATCTTCCCAGCATGGATAATGACGATTTTCGACGCGGGCGCCCCACCTGCCACAAAGTGTTCAGCGACGGCATCGCCGTGCTCGCCGGCGACGCGCTGCTGACTATTGCGTTTGAAATTGTCGCCACTGCGAAGCCAACACCGCGCTACGACATGGCAACTCTCTTGCGCGAGCTGGCGGTCGCTGCGGGAAGCCAAAGATTAATTGCCGGTCAGGTTGCCGATCTCGAAGCCGAAGGCCAAAACGTCAAACGCGATCAACTCCGTTATATCCACGAGAACAAAACCGCCGCCATGTTGAAGACTTCCGTCCGGCTCGGCGCAATGGGGGCAAACGCAGATCCGAAAAAATTGCGCGCGATTACTCACTTTGGAGACGGGCTCGGGTTGGCTTTCCAAATCATCGATGACATTCTCGATGTGACACAAACGACCGAGATATTGGGCAAGAGCGCCGGCAAAGACATCGCTGCAAAGAAAGCGACCTATCCCGCAGTGATCGGCCTGGAGAACTCGCGCGCCGAAGCCAGACGGCTCACTCGTCAGGCGCACGAAGCGCTGTCGATATTCCCCGATAGCGACGCCGAACCGCTGCATGCGCTGGCAAATTATCTCCTGGAGCGCGAGTACTGAAGTAGCGCGACCGTCTCGGTTGCGAATCTTAAGGCGCAAGCGGGACGCTTACGCTACCCTTAAGTTCGGATCGATCTCTTCGGTCACTTGCGATTCACACCCAGTTTGCAGCCGCAACAGTGCGGCGAACGCGATCATGGCGGCGTTATCCGTGCATAACCACGGTTCGGCACTTTTGAATTGAAATCCTTTGCGACTGCACGCTTCGTGCAGCTGCCGTCGCAATTCCTGATTGCAACTGACTCCACCGCTTACCGTCACGAAATCGACCTTGTATTTTTGCGCGGCCGCAATCGTCTTTATCACCAGCACGTCGATCACGGCTTGCTGAAATGATGCACAAAGATCTCCCAACACGCGTTCATCCAACTTGTAGGGCGTCTGTGTCAGACGCCGTTCCTCACCACCAATCTTCGGCAGCAAATATCGCACCGCAGTTTTTAATCCACTAAAACTGAAATTCTCCGAGTCGAGCATGCTGCGGGGCAGATCAAAACGATTTGGATCGCCGTCGCGCGCCTGCTTTTCAATTTCCGGCCCGCCGGGGTAGCGGAGCCCGAGCATCTTGGCCACTTTATCGATTATCGAACGCCTCGCCAGCGGCATCATCCACCGTGTGTCCGATTAATTGATAATCCGCCAGGCCACGAAGGAGAACCAACATAGTGTGCCCGCCGCTCACGATCAGTGAAACATTCGGCCTGATTTGTTCGCCGCCATCTTCGCCCCCGAAAAACGGGGATAGCAAATGTCCTTCGAGATGGTTGATTGCGAGATAAGGTTTGCCAAAGCCGATCGCCAGTCCCTTGGCAATCGACGCGCCGATCATGAGCGAACTCGCCAGACCGGGACCGCTGGTCGCCGCAAATGCATCGATGTCTGTTAAGCCAATCTTCGCTGCGCTGGCAGCCCGATTAAGCAGACGCGGCCCGTAGATCAGATGATTGCGCG
>QHOF01000204.1:4908-5464 GCA_003219335.1 Verrucomicrobiota bacterium
GACGCCACTTCGCTGGCCAATAATTCGTGGCCGGAGCGATCATCGCGTCCGCGCAAGATCGCGACCGCGGTCTCATCGCAGGACGTTTCTAAAGCCAACACTGTCATGTCGAGCGAAGTCGAGACATCTCTCGAATCTGGATTCCGCGGCGTACCAAAGGAAATTTAGAGATTTCTCGACTACGCTCGGAATGACAAACACGTGCCCACGCCCCTATTTTTTTACCGCTTCCGCTTTCGGCGCGCTCTGTTGCGCGTAAGTCATGACGCCCTTCAGCGCGTCGATCGCGCGCAACATCTGGGCATCTTTTGTCTTGATAATGTTTTTCTCTTCCTCGGGTTTCATATTTCCCGAATTACGCAGCGCGAAAAGAGCGCGCTCCTGCTCGGCGGTCATCGCCACACGAATATTCGGAGTCACGCCATTGCCTTGAATCACCTGCTTGCTCGGCGTATAGTATTTTGCGGTGGTAAAACGCACCGCAGAGCCGTCCGGCAACTGCATCACATTTTGGACTGAACCCTTTCCGAAGGTGGTTTCACCGACAAGCACGGCC
>QHOF01000204.1:5593-5900 GCA_003219335.1 Verrucomicrobiota bacterium
ACCACTTTCGTGTTGGGCGGTAAAAATTGAGCGCACACGTCCACAGCGCTATTCAACAGGCCGCCCGGATTGTTCCGAAGATCGAGAATGAGCGCTTGCATGCCTTGCTTCTGCAAATCATCGAGTGCCTTCGACAGTTCCTCGGACGTAGGTTCGTTAAACTGGATCAGCCGGATATAACCGATCTTAAATGGGCCGGTAAGCTCGGCATCGAGCAACCGCGCTCCTTTGACACTCTGGATTTTGATCTCTGCCCGTTGCAGCGTGTATTCCTTGATTTCATTGGTTGAAGGCCGCAGCAAGGTCA
>QHOF01000211.1 GCA_003219335.1 Verrucomicrobiota bacterium
ATCGAGCGGAACGCCGTTGCGAACAACGTCGATCATGTCTGCAGGATAGCCGTAGAGATTGACGATTTCGTTCTTGACCATTTGTGAAGCCGCGATAACTCGCCCAGCCTTGCGTCTCGCAAAAAGCGACTCCTCCAGCTGCAACAAATCGCGATGCTTCCGGCTTGTGCCGCGGACAAACCGCTTCAGCGGCAACTCGAACTTTCTTCTGCGCGCCAGCCAGGCGCGATGCACCCCGTCGCCAGCGCGATAAACATCGCAGCTCCAGACACGCTCAAGGCTAAACAAGGCGTCGCAATCGAGCTGCTCCCGAATTTGTTCCAGCTCGTCCGCAAACCCAATAACCGATCTTGCGCGCAATCGCGTGATCGATCCAAACGGCCACTGGTTCTCCGGCCATTCATTCGTGGCGATAAGTTGCGCCTCATGCCCGGCTTCGCTCACTCCACGCGCCAGGCGTTTTAAGGATGCTTCCGCGCCACCGGTCGCCGAATAGCCGCGCCGAACAA
>QHOF01000212.1:0-3624 GCA_003219335.1 Verrucomicrobiota bacterium
CCCATTACTACGGCGCGAAAAAAAAGTATCTTGACTGGATCGCGTCCCGGCACCTGGCGACCGAGCGCTACGATCTGTTTCATAGCTGGTCGGGCGACTGTTTTCGCTCGCTGCGAGTAGCAAAACGACTCCGCATCCCTTCGGTCGTTGAGATCCCAACCTGGCACCGCGATGGCGGCAAAGAGAAAATGGAGCGGCCGAAAATTGCCGCATCCCCCTGCAAGAAGTCGAGTTTTCAGAAATGGAAAGCCGGACTCTTGCTCGAGCGGAATCGTTTCATTGAAGAGTATGAACTCGCTGATCTCTTGCTCGTTTTGTCTGAGACGGCGGCTGACACCTTCCGCGCACGCGGTTTCCCGGAGGAAAAACTCTTTTATCTGCCCCGCGGGGTGGACGTAGAGCGCTTCAAGCCAGGCCGGCGTCCGGCAAAATTTCGTGCTGTTTTTGCCGGCGCATTGATTAAGCGCAAGGGCATTCACCATGTGCTTGAAGCATGGTATGGTCTCAATCTGCCTGATGCCGAGCTGTGGTTGGTTGGTTTCATGCACGACGAGGCGAAGCCCTATCTTAGACAATTCTGGCGCGATAACATTCGCGTCGTAGGATTTGTGCGCGATCTGGAGAATTATCTCAGCCAAACCACGGTGCACGTTTTTCCGTCGCAGGGGGAGGGGAGTGCCAAAGTAACCTATGAAGCGGCGGCATGCGGGTTGCCCCAAATTACTACCCGGGAGGCGGGAGATGTGGTGCGCGATGGCATCGAGGGAATCATCGTGAAACCCGGAGATGCCAGTGCCATCGAAGCGGCGCTCGAGCACCTGTATCGGCATCCTGAAATCGTTGAACGCATGGGCAGCGCGGCAAGAGGTCGGGTAGTTGAAAATTTTACTTGGGACCATTTCCGAACGCGATTGCTGGACGCGTACGAAATCGCAATCCGTATGGCGCGATGATTTTTCCAAGGAGGTGCGATCTCCCTTGGCCGCCGTAGCTTTAGCGAAGGCGGCAGATCGCTTGCGGCGGTTGCGAAACCGCCGCTCCTTGTTAGAAGCCCGTAAAAATTCTCCTCCTGCAACTCAAGCGAATCGGCGACCTGATTTTGACGACTCCCGCCGTTGCCGCCCTGCGCGAAAGTTTTCCAGATGCACAACTCACGATGATAGTTTCCAGCGAATGTGCGGAGCTGCTGCCGGCCATCTCAAATGTCGATCGCATTTTGATTGCGCGGCGCAATCTGCGCGACCTCGCTCTGTTTCTTTCCGTCGCAGCCAGCAGATTTGACTACTGCGCCGATTTTACGCGGAATGATCGCTCGGCTTTTCTGGCGCTCTTATCCGGCGCGCGAGGACGCGTGACGTCCTATCGAGTGTGCGAACAGTCAAAGATGCGCGCACGCATTTACACCGATCTTTTGGGCGTCCGTGTGCGAGATATGCACACAATCGACTACAATCTCGCTTTGCTCCAACCACTCGGGGTCCGCGCTGCGTCCTCCGCGCCGCATCTGGACCTGCCGCCGTCTGCCTACGAAGAAGCCGGCGCGCTTCGGCGCGAATGGAAAATGACCAGCCCCTACGTCATTTTGCATCCCGGCGCGACCCGCCGGGAAAAACTTTGGGAGCCCGGACGATGGGCGGAACTGATTGAACAGCTTGGCCGAAACGATGGTTTGGACCTTGTTCTGACCAGTGGACCATCGCCCGATGAGCAAGCGCATATCGCGGCAATCAAAAGCAAGGTGCATCAACAAATCATTGATCTCTCTGGCAAGACAGATTTGCTAACGCTGGCCGCGTTGATTGGCCAGGCGCGGCTTCTTGTGACGGTCGATTCCGCTCCCATGCATCTGGCGGCGGCGACCCGTACGCCGCAGGTAGTCCTGTTTGGGCCGACTAACCCATTTCACTGGCGCCCCCGCGAAAGTCCGGCACTGATTTTACAAGGGAAATCCGCCACGCCAGTGACCGAGTTTTCGCCTACCCTGCCGCGTTTTGCCATGAGTCAAATCTCGACGGAAACGGTGATTAGTGCTATGGATTCGCTGCTGTCGCTTCGTGCGGCGGCCCAAACTTCATGAGCGGCGCAAAGGCGGCTAGGAAAAGGCAATCCTTGTGGGGTACCTTACGGGCAGCTTCCGGTTCTTACCGGCGGCTCTACGGTTACGTCAAACCTTATAGGATGCGTTTCCTCATCGGCTTGGGCCTGGGTCTCGCCTACGGTGGGGTCACCTCGCTATTCCCGTTAGCCATTGCCCGCGTCACCAGCACGGTTTTCCACGGCGCCGCGCCCAATCCGATGGCTCTGCGTTCAAACCTGCAGGTTCTGGATACAGGCCCGAAGATCAATTCAATCGTCTTGGTCTGCCTCGCCATTCCGGCGATTATGACCGTGCGCAGCCTCTGCTCTTACGGGAGCACGTATTGCATGCAGTGGGTAAGCAACAAGGTCGTCACTGACATCCGGGACCAGCTATTCAGTAAGATGGTGCGCCATTCCATGGATTTCTTTAACAAGATGCGCTCGGGCTTTTTAATGTCGCGCATCACCAATGATACCCGGATCATGCAAATGGCTTTGACTACCGTCGGCAGCGACATTTTTAAACAGCCGATCACCATCGTGGGCGCAATCAGTATGCTTTTGCTGATGGATTGGAAATTCACAGTGGTCACCCTAATTCTTTTTCCAACCTGTCTGCTGCCGCTTCGCATTTATGGGCGCCGCGCCCGGAAAGCGGTGCAAAGTGAACAGGAAGGCATGGGCGAGATGGTGGTGACGATGCAGGAAACATTCGCTGGAATTCGCGTGATCAAGTCGTTTGCGCGCGAAGCGCATCAGGAAAAGCAGTTCAAACGCAGCAATCAAATGCAGTTTTCGCAGATGATGCGCATGATCCGCTCGATGGAAGCAGTCGGCCCGCTGGTGGAGACCATTGCCGCAATCGGTGTGGGGATGGCGTTGCTTTACGTTTACGCCGCGAACCTGAGCGTCGGCCGATTTTTTGGACTGATCTCGGGGATTTTCATTCTCTACGAGCCAATAAAGACGCTGAGCAAGATTCATATCGTGATGCAGCGCTCGATCGCCGCGACTAGCGCGATTTTTTCGATTTTGGATTCGCCGCCCACGGTGCAGGATGTGCCAAACGCGGTTGCCCTTAGCTCGTCTCGCGGTCGAATTGATTTTGAAAATGTCACGTTCCGTTACGCAAACACCGCCACAGACGCCCTCAGCAATCTGACCTTGCATTTCGAACCGGGCAAGACTCACGCCCTGGTGGGGGCCAGCGGCGCAGGCAAAAGCACGATCCTGTCACTGATCCTGCGCCTGTACGATCCAACCGCTGGCGCTGTAAAAATCGATGGCCGGGATCTGCGCTCGGTGACGCAAAAATCCTTGCGCGAACAGATAGGGCTTGTCACTCAAGAGACGTTTTTGTTTCACGATACCATCTTCAACAATATCCTGTTTGGCCAGCTGGACGCTACGCCGAAAGAAATTTACGAAGCTGCAAGAGCTGCCTACGCTCACGACGTCATCATGGCCCAGCCGAAAGGTTACCAGACAGTCATCGGCGACAAAGGATGCCTTCTCTCTGGCGGACAGCAGCAACGGCGTGCCATT
>QHOF01000212.1:3681-5648 GCA_003219335.1 Verrucomicrobiota bacterium
TCGCTCGATTCCGAATCGGAACAGCAAATTCAAAAGGCTCTGGCTGAACTGGCCGCCGGCCGCACGGTGATCGCCATCGCCCACCGGTTGTCCACCGTTCTATCCGCCGATCAAATTATTGTGATGGATTGCGGCAACGTTAAGGAGATCGGGACGCACGCCGAGCTGCTCGAAAAATCCGGCTACTATCGCCGCCTGTACGACCACCAATTCAATCGCATTCAGAAGGAACCCGCGGTCGAAGCAGGCATTCTTGTTGAAGAGCTCGTGTAAGAGGTTACAAGCGTTACGAAGGGATACAACGTTACAAAATACCGTGCGGCAACTGCACCTCTTAATTTTAACATTGTAACTTTTGTAACTCTTTTAACCTTCTCAAAGACATGCCGCTTAACATCGACCTGCACGCGCATTCGTTTTTTTCCGGAGACGGCATTTCCAGCCCGGAAGACCTGATCGCGGCCGCGCGCGCCAAAGGTTTGAACGGCATCGCCATCACCGATCACAACACATGCGACGCGGTGAATTACCTGCTCGAGAAAGGCCTGATGCGACTGGACGGGTTGCCGGTCAATGATTTTCTCGTTCTCCCGGGAGTGGAGGTCACCACCGCTGATGGTCATCTTCTCTGCATCGGCGCTGAGCTGCCTTACCTGAAAGGAAAACCGGCACGCGAAGTCTGCGACATCATTCACGAACGCGGCGGCCTCGCCATCCCTCCGCATCCATATGATTTGTTCCGCGCCGGCATCCGTTTTTCCACTCTGGAAACGCTGCCCATCGACGCGATTGAGGTTTTCAACGCGGCGACCACACTGCGCCGCTACAACCGTTATGCTTTCAAGTACGCGCAGATTCGTGGTTTACCCATGACCGCCGCCAGCGACGCGCATCATGCCGCCGCGGTCGGGACGGCTTACACCATCGTCAATACCGACGATTTTTCCGTGAAAGGAATTCTCGCGCAGATCGTAAAGAGCAACGAATTGAACCAGAAATACCAGACTCCGCGTGATAGCCTCCGCAAAACGTGGAACAACTGGCTGCGACTCCGGCGCCGAAGAAAAATCCCGGAACTCGCCGCAAAAGACCGCAGCCACAACGGCCACTGATCCTGACGTCCGACTTCTGACCTCCGCCGCATGCCCGCTTACGTCATCGTTGAAATCGACATTGTCGATCCAGCTGGCTACGAAGAGTACAAAAAACTCGCAGGCCCGACGGTAGCGAAGTACGGCGGGAAATTCATCGTGCGCGGCGGCAGAACCGAAGTGCTAGAGGGGGATTGGAAGCCGAAGCGCATTGTTGTGCTTGAATTCCAATCACCCGAGCGCGCCAAAGACTGACTGAACTGCGAAGAATACCGCGAGCCGCGCAAAATGCGGCACCGCACGGCCAGGACAAACATGATCCTGGTCGAAGGTGCGTAGCGCTAGCCGGACGCTCCGGCTTTCCTCTCGCGCTCCTTGAGCACGATCAAGCGCTCGTACCAAGTGAGCAGCCGGCAGAGCATCCATCCACGGTAGCCGTCACGAAAACCCTGCTTCCAGATGTAATGATAGAGAAATCGCAAGCTCGGGCGGAATGGAGTGCTCATGGCGAGTTTCCTTAGCCAACGTTTACGTTCGAGCGCCGTTCCAAACGGGGTCGCCCGCAACGTCTTTTCATTTGGTCGCCGATGTAGTCTTGCGAAGGCGGCCGCTTCCCAGGTGGAATAGCGATTATGCTTCTCCACGAAAGTGGCAATATCTGGAAAGGCGTAATGCTCCATCGGAGCCGACAGATATTCGGTGCGCCCATTGAGCAATACATGCTCATGCACCTCGTTGTCTCCGGAGAGAACGCCGTCGATCTCGATCTGTTCGTATCGGCCTAAGCGATGTCGAAATAGACGCATGTTCCAACTGGGAAAATAGCCGCAATGATTTATCCAGCCGTCCAGAAACCAGAACCGGCGGTTCAAATAA
>QHOF01000213.1 GCA_003219335.1 Verrucomicrobiota bacterium
GGCTTCACGCCCGCCCCGCGGCCATGTTCGTGCGGATTGCGAGCCGTTACCGCTCGGAAGTTTGGGTGTCGAAGGAAGGAGAAGAGGTAAATGGCAAAAGCATCATGGGCCTGATGATGCTGGCTGCCGGGCAGGGATCAAAGCTGCGTATCCGTTGCGAGGGACCAGACGCCGACAAGGCGATGGAAGAGCTGGAAGCGCTGATCAAGGCGGGATTTAATGAGGACTGAGGTCGGGTCGTCGTGCTGCGGCGACTCGACTCCGCAGCGCGGTGTCCCTACCACGCGACTTCGCAATGTTTGACATCTGATTTACTCTCGCAGGTGGATGAGCGACCACAACGCGCTACACGAAGTCCGGTTTGAAGGAGCCGGAGTCTCGCCTGGAATCGCCCGCGGCAAGGTTCACGTCGTCCGCGATGAGCTGGATGAGGTGGTGCGTTACCGCATTGCTCCTTCCCAGGTGGCGGATGAAATCAGTCGCTTCGAAACGGCCCTGATTCAAACGCGCATGCAGATTCTGGAGATGCAACAGCGCATCGCCGAATCGATCGGGGCAAAAGATGCGGCCATTTTCGATGCGCATCTGCTGGTGGTCGAGGATCGCACTTTAATCGATGAAGTGTTGCGCAAGCTGCAGACCGATCTTTGCAACGTGGAATCGGTTTTCCAGGAAGTCGCCACGCGTTACGCCCAGACTCTGAGTAAAATTGACGACCCTTATTTGCGGGAGCGCGCGCTCGATATCCAGGATGTGACAAAGCGGGTCATTCGCAACCTCCAGGGCAAAGCTCCCAAAGCATTTCTGGCCCTGAGCGAGCTGCACATTCTCGTTGCGCATAATCTTACTCCCTCGGATACGGCAAGCATCAACCGGGCAAACGTGCTCGGGATTGCGACCGATCTGGGCAGCCGCACGTCGCATGCGGCGATTTTAGCGCGTTCTCTCAATATCCCGGCGGTCGTTGGGTTACATGATATCACTGTAAAACTTGAGACCGGCCAGCACGTGCTTCTCGATGGGAGTGATGGCTTGCTGATCGTTGATCCGATGCCAGAGACCCTTGCGCGCTACGCGGAGATCGAATCACGAAGAGCCAGAATTGTGGCGCAACTGAAAGAACTGCGCGAGACCACCTCAACCACGCGCGATGGCCGTCACATTGTTCTATCGGCAAATATTGAGTTGCCGGAAGATGTCCAAGCGGTGGCGGCCAACGGCGCGGAGGGAATCGGACTTTATCGCACCGAGTTTCTCTATTTGAATCGAACCACTCTGCCAACGGAGGACGAGCAATGTGAAACTTATCGAAAAGTTGCGGAGCGCGTCTGGCCCAATCCGCTGATTATTCGAACATTCGATCTCGGCGGCGATAAGTTGGCTCCCGGCACAGTAGATATTGGCGACGAGCTGAACCCGTTTCTTGGCTGGCGCGCAATCCGTTTCTGTCTCGAGAACCTGGACATCTTTAAGACTCAGTTGCGCGCTATTCTCCGCGCCAGCGCCGTCGGCAACGTAAAAATCATGTTTCCCATGATCTCCGGGTTGGATGAATTGCGGCGCGCCATCGCCGTGCTGGAAGAGTGCAAAAAAGAGTTGCGCAACTCCAAAAACCAGATGGCCGAAAAGGTCGAGGTTGGCGCGATGATCGAAATTCCAGGCGCGGCCATCTTTGCTGACGTTCTTGCATCTGAAGTGGATTTTTTCAGCATCGGAACAAACGATCTGATTCAATATGCATTGGCGGTCGATCGCGTGAACGAGAAGATCGCGCACCTGTACCAGCCGACCCATCCAGCAGTCCTGCGTCTGCTGAAGATGGTCGCCGACGCAGCCCATGCCAATAATATCTGGGTGGGTGTGTGCGGAGAGATGGCGGGAGATGTCGCCTTCGTCCCGCTCTTGCTGGGTCTCGGGATGGACGAACTCAGCACTGCCGCGATTTTGGTTCCGAGAGTCAAGCGCGCCGTGCAAAGTCTGGCTATTCCCGAATGCCGCGAGCTGGTCGAAGCGGCACTTCAGCTTAATACCGCTTCGGAAATACTGGCACGTTGTCTCGAACTAGCGGACAAACGTTACGGGGACTTGCTCGGCTGACGCCGAGCAAAAGTTAAGAGTTAAAACGGTTACAACGTTACATAGGAACACCGTTGTAACGATGTAGGTCTTGTAACGATTTAACACGCGCAATCGGAGATCGCGCTACTCTTCCGTTTCTGATTCCGGTCTTAATCCCTCTTCCTCCATCTTGCGCAAAACGTCGCTCATATCATCGACTTCGTCCCAGACGTCCTGGCTCACATAGATGGGGGCCTTCTGCTGGGTGGCCATGGCGATGCAATCGCTCGGCCGACCATCGAGTTCTATGATCTTTTTCTGCTGCAACTCGTTTTGTACCCGGATAATGACTCGCGCATAGTAGGTCGCGTTTTTCAGATCATTGATGATGACTCGATCGACTTTCGCGCCGAGAGCGGCCATCAAATGCGCCATCAGATCGTGGGTGAGTGGGCGCTCCTTGGTGATCTGGCGCATGAACATGGTGATGGCACTGCCCACCGTCTGATCGACATAAATGATGAACACTTTCTCATTATTCCCAATAAACACCGCGCAGCCGCCGCTGGTTGGCAGGACTGCCCTCACCTGCACCTCGATCACCGTTTTGTTCACGAGCGAACGTTATCCGCGGCGAAATGAAAAACAAGCGGCGTGCTGCATTCGCTCGATTCATCTCATGAGACACAGGGGAGATATCAGCGAAATGAAAATTTCATTCTGCGGGCTTGAATGTTCAACGCGCTGATTGAATATGCGTTTTTAGAATTTTGCGGCCGGGTGAGGAATCGAAATGAAAACTGAGTGGGATCTTGAGTCAGCCATCACCACGTACAATGTGGACCGATGGGGCGAGGGTTATTTCACTGTCAACAGCGCCGGCAATGTCGAGGCGCGGCCGTTGCAGGATAACGGCGGCTCTATTGATCTTCTGGCAATAGTCAATGAAGCGCGCGCGAGAAATCTCGGTTTTCCATTGCTGATTCGGTTTCAGGATTTGCTCCGGCACCGAGTGGAATCAATTAATCGCGCGTTTCAAAACGCCATCTCTGAGTTCGGTTATGGCAATGAATATCGCGGCGTTTTTCCGATCAAAGTCAATCAGCTGCGCGAGGTGATCGAGGAAATCGTCGATGTAGGCGAACAATTTCATTTTGGACTCGAAGCAGGCAGCAAACCGGAGCTGGTTGCGGCGCTTGCCATGCAGAAGGACCCCGAGAGTTTGATCATCTGCAACGGCTACAAAGATCGCGCTTTCATCCGCACTGCGCTCCTTGGACGCAGGCTTGGCAAATCGGTAATCATCGTTGCAGAAAAGCTGGAAGAGCTGGAGCAGATCATTCGCGCGTCCAAAGAGGTCGGCGTCGAGCCCTGCATCGGTGTTCGCGCTCGTTTGTATAGCAAAGGTTCCGGCAAATGGTCGCCCAGCGGCGGCGAGAACGCCAAATTCGGCCTGGACACCACCAATCTGGTGGCTGCCAGCCAGATGTTGAAGGAGGCCGGGGTGGCGCACTGCCTCAAAATGCTTCATTTCCATGTCGGATCGCAAGTGCCGGACATTTCAACGATCAAGCGCGCCGTGCGCGAAGGGGCGCGCTATTACGCGAAGCTTTGCAAACTGGGCCATGAACTCGGCTATCTCGACGTCGGCGGCGGTCTCGGCGTGGATTACGATGGATCGCGCAGCGATTTCGATAGCTCGATCAATTATTCGCTCCAGGAATATGCCAATGATGTCGTCTGGAACATCATGGACGTGTGCGATTCCGAAGGGGTCGCGCATCCCATCATTGTGAGCGAAAGCGGTCGCGCCATTGTCGCGCACCACTCCGTGCTGGTGCTGGAAGCGTTCAGCGCCATCGAGAAAACGGCGCCCAAGCTCAAGGTCGAATTCGCAGAGAAAGACCAAAAACTGGTGGGCGACATTCTCGACGTGAAACAGCGGTTAAAACGCGGAAATCGTCTGGAGACCCTGCACGACATCCAACAGATAAAGGAAGAAGCGCAACAAACGTTCGACCTTGGCCTGCTCGATCTGGAATCCAAAGCGAAGATCGACACCGTTTACTGGCAGATCGCGCATCAAATCGTCAACATGCATCGCGGCCTCCGCTACATCCCCGAAGAAGTGAAGGACCTAGAAGTCACCCTGGCCGATCAATACATTTGCAACTTCTCCGTGTTCCAATCGCTGCTCGATCACTGGGCGCTCGGGCAACTTTTCCCGATCATGCCCATCCATCGGCTTACGACGCCGCCGGACCGGCATGGCACCATAGTCGATATTACCTGCGATTCCGACGGCAAAGTCTCCAAATTCATCGATCTCCAGGACGTGAAGGAGACATTGCCGCTCCATCGCATTCCGCCCGGCGAGATGTATTACA
>QHOF01000214.1 GCA_003219335.1 Verrucomicrobiota bacterium
CGAAGGCAAAACCGTCCTGCGCAATATTCAAACCAAAAGCGGCAACCGCTTCCCTGTTGGCCTTGCGGTTGTCTGCTGCGGCGCGGAACCGAATCTCGATCTGGTGCGCAATACGCCACTCGCCGGCCCGCATGGCTCGCCCGTCACGGAGTATCTCGAGACGGAAGAAAAAGGAATTTACGCCGTCGGCGATCTCGCATTTTATCCGGACCGCATCATGGGCGGCATGCGGCGTCAAACACATTGGGAGAATGCGCGGAGTCAGGGCTTGATCGCAGGCGCGAACATGACGGGCAAAAAGCGCATCCGCTACCAGCAGGTCCCCTATTTTTGGACAGAGATGTTCGATTTGCGGATGGACTTTGTGGGTGATTTCAGTGTGCTGCCGACGCGTGTCGATCTTCACGGCACGTACGCGAAGAAAAAGTTTATTGCCCGATATTATCAGGCGGACAAACTGCGCGGCATTCTGCTTTGCCAGCAAACTCCGCGCGAAGTGGAAGCTGCCAAAGATCAGCTGCGCCAGGCTCAGGGCAAATAAGTTGTACCGCCGTCTAGCGGTAGCGTCCCATCAACGCCGGGCGCTGAAGTTTCCAGTCAATAAGAGACATCAGCCGGGATTTGAAACGCCGGATTACTCACTCGCACCAGTTTCCAGTCCCACGGTTTACCCGAGAACCGATGCCACTCCAGTTCGAACGGCGTTGGCAATTTGTTGAGGCGTTCATTGAGCACTTCCATCACGCCGTCATCGCTGCTATAGACTGTAATTTTGCCAACCCAGACCGCCCGGCGCGTTTCAACCTGCACGACAGGGTTTGATGCCATGATCCTGGAGCCGGGCACCCATCGAAAACCTTCTCGCATCCGTTCCAGAACTCGCGCATGATCGTCGCCCCGCTCATCGTGATAATCGTCGCCGATAAAATCGGCTACAGCGTCCCAATTTCTGTGTTCGACCGCTTGAAAGAAGTTTTTCGTGTGCAACCGGACCTGATGCTCAGGTCGCCAGAGCCAGAGCAAATAGAGTGCAATGCAAAGCGCGAGTGCTAATCCACCAATGAATCCTTCACGAAGCGTAATCGTCACAGGCGATCGGAAGTTGAATCACGGTTTTTTGAAAGACGGCTCCACCGGTTCCGTTACCGACTGATCTCGTTCCGCGCCTTCATTCTCCAACGTAATGTGTTTGATGGCGATTGCGCTCGCATTCGCATCGAGATCCGGCAGGATTTCATATTCCGAAACCCAGCAGCGATAAATCTTGTACGCAAGGACGAGTTGTCCAGCCTCATTATAGAGCTCCAGAACAATATCTTTGCGGAAATCCCTCAGCGAAACTTGCGCGCCGCGAGTGGCTCCCAGGCTCCAGACTTTGTTCGTCCAATTCTCGAATTCTGGATCATGCGTGACGCCGCGCTCCAACATGATCGGCGCGAATTCAGTGAGCCCTGGAGATTTGCGACTGCTGTTGGGATCGCCTCCTTCGCGATGGTGATGACTTCGGTGGCCGCAGCCCGCTTACTTTGCTGATGCCGGCAACGTAGCGGCCATCCCATTTAACGCGGAACTTAAAGTTTTTATACGGATCAAACCGCTTCGGATTAACGGTGAATTCAGCCATAATCGGATCAATTCTTTTCTAGTACGTAGCACGACGGTGGCTGGGGGCGGAATCGAACCGCCGACACGTGGATTTTCAGTCCACTGCTCTGCCGACTGAGCTACCCAGCCGTGCCGACCCGATGTGGCGTCGCGTCGTGGGGTTCTCACTATGCCGCAATCCGGTTGCAGGGCAAGGCCGTGTCGCGGGGCGAGAAGGCTCTGGCGATTGAAATATTTCGGAAATTTCGCTCGCCTCGAAAGCGGCGGGGATCGGGATCGCCAAATCTTGTCAGAGGCGAGGTTTTATACGAAGTTTAGTGCAGAGCCGCATCCGAGTTGATGTGAAGATGCGATTCTTAACTGCCGGCTGAGCCGGTGATTATGCAAAATCATCTTAACAAGGAGCCCCTAATGAAACCAAAACTTATATCAGCCTCAGCAATCGCGGTGCTTGCGATCGCGGCCAGCAGCATCTGCGTTATCGGGACCGTTCGCGCTCAAGTCGATACCGGGATCGGGACTAATCCCCATCTTCGGTCCGAATCTGCCCCTGGATCATCACCAGGCACGACCGTGAAAATGAGTCAGAAAGACGTGAGCTTTATCCAGAAAGCAGCAGGCGGCGGCGCACAGGAAGTCGAGAACGGGAAAATGGCCGAGAGACAGGCAAAAAGCGCAGAGGTGAAAAACGTCGCGGCACGCATGGTCGCTGACCACACCCGGATCAACAAGGAACTGACTGCGCTGGCCAATCGAAAAGGCGTTACTTTCAACACTGGTGGCGTCAGGGCGCAAAACCTTGGCACGGCGGATTTCGATCGGGCCTATTTGAAGCTGTTGGAGGAAGTCCACAAGACTGACATTGCCGCGTTTGAAAACGAGGCAAAGAGCGGCAATGACAGCGAGCTCAAAGCTTGGACATCGAAAACCTTACCGACGCTAAAGCAACACCTAGCCATGGTTGAGGCCGCCGAGAAAAAGTGAACGTGCGTTAATCAAACAGAATTTTGGTTATGCGCGCGGCACGCTCTTGGTGGGCGTGCCGCGTTTCTTTTGGCCGCATGCTTCTCTCCTTGCACGGGAGAACCGCCTTGCTTTTGCAAGCCGAGGCTCAATCCTCTTGAATCGTGCGAAAGACTAAAATCATCTGCACGCTCGGCCCGGCCACAGAGAAGACCGAGACGCTGCGGCAACTAATTGAGAAAGGCACGGATGTTTTCCGGCTGAACATGAGCCACGCCACTCATGAGTGGGTCCGCGACATTGTGCCGCGTATCCGCGCGCTGGCGCAGGCAACGGGCCGACCGGTTGCGCTGTTGCTCGATACGCAAGGCCCAGCTATTCGCACTGGCGATCTGAAAACCGACCTGCATCTCGAGCCGGGCGACCTTGTCGAGTTCACCGTTCGCGGCGCGAAAACCAAGGAGCATTATTCGGTGGACGTGAATTATGAGGGGTTTGCCCGGGACGTGGCAGTCGGCGACACTATTTTGGTTGATAATGGCTTGATCAAATTGGCGGTGCTGGCAAAGGGCAGAAACCGCGTGCTTTGCAAGGTCCTGACCAGCGCCGTGCTTACCTCTCGACGTCACATCAATTTGCCCGGCGTTCGTGTCCGTCTTCCTCCGCTCACGCCAAAGGATGTGGCCGATGTTTCTCTGGGCGCGGAACTCGGCGCCGATTTCATTGCGCTCAGTTTCGTGCGCGAGAAGAGCGACATTGAAAAACTGCGAATGCTTCTCGCCAAAAAAAAGAGCAAGGCGCAGATCGTAGCAAAAATTGAGGACCAACTGGCGGTCCGTTCAATCGACAAGATGATCGAAAGCGCCGACGTCATCATGGTCGCGCGCGGCGATCTGGGAATCGAATGCCCGATGGAGGAGCTGCCTATCATCCAGCGGCGGATCGTCAAGCATTGTATCCGCCACGGTAAGCCGGTGGTGGTGGCGACGCAGTTGCTGGAATCGATGGTCACAAATCCCCTGCCCACTCGCGCCGAGATCACCGACGTCGCCAACGCGGTTTTCGAACAGGCTGATGCGCTAATGTTAAGCGCCGAAACAACTCTGGGCCGTTACCCGGTTGACTGCGTCGAGGTGCTGCACCGCGTAGCAATGCGGATCGAGCGCAGCGGCGGCGCAGGCTATGCCAAAGATGCGCTGCTCGAAAACGTTCGACAGAAAACAGTTGCTTCAGCGGTGATGCTGGCGGATTCGCTGCCGGATTCAAAACTGGCTGTCTTCACGTTGCGCGGCAGAATGGCGCGCTACACGTCGAATCTGCGGCCGGAGCGCGCACCCATCTTTGCCTTCACCCCAAGCGAAGAAGTTTACCGCCACCTGACGTTGTACTGGGGAATTTTTCCTGTGCGAATCGACTTCACCGGAGATGCCGACGGGACGATTGCGTCCGCAGAGAAGTTTTTGCGCAGAAACAAATTGGCTGTGCCCGGTAATCGCATGGTGATCGTCAGTGACGTGACCATGGGCCGCGCGATGATCGATTCCATCCAGTTGCGCGTGCTCAAATAACCGCAGCCATTCTGAGCGAAGTCGAGGGGCTCGGGATGACCACGAAAACGCGCTCCCGAGCAAAACAAAACGCGCGGACGTTTCCATCCGCGCGTCCGAAAAACGAGCTCGCCAGTCGAGCTTACGCTTCTACCGGCAACTCCACATCCGCCGGGCGCTCTTTCTTGGCGAGCGCGCGACGAAGTTTCGAGAGCGCGATGTTTTGCAGCTGCCGAATGCGCTCCCGCGTGACGCCGAATTTTTTACCCACTTCCTCGAGAGTCTTGGGTTTTCCGCCGTCCAGACCGAAGCGCTGGAAGATGATCTTCTTCTCGCGATCGTCGAGCACCTCAAGCAGACCGCCGACTTCGTTGCGCAGGTTCTTGTCGCGCAACAGCTCGAACGGCGTCTGGGCTTCCTCGTCGAATCATCGTCGCTAATCGGCGCATCGAGCGAAGCCGGACGAATCGAGACCGTCTTGAGCTGGGAAACTTTCCCGCTCGCGATGCCGATCTCGTCGCCGAGCTCGTCGTCAGTAGGTTCGCGTCCGAGCTCTTCACTCATTTGGAGAGAAACGCGGCGCATCTTGGAGATCTTGTCCACGAGATGCACAGGCAGACGGATCGTCTTGCTCTGGTTCGCCAATGCCCGCTTAATCGACTGCTTGATCCACCATGCGGCGTAAGTACTTAGCTTTCCGCCCTTTGCCGGATCGAACCGCTCGACCGCCTTCATAAGGCCGATGTTGCCTTCAGAGATCAAATCGAGAAGCGGCAGACCAAGATTCGCGTA
>QHOF01000215.1 GCA_003219335.1 Verrucomicrobiota bacterium
ACCTTGCATGGCGCCGACGCCTCATTCGACGAAAACGAGAAAGGCTCAATCCAGCAGGGTAAACTCGCTGATCTGCGTTTACCGTTTCTTGTATCCGAAGAAACCGCGCCGACGAATGATCTCGGCAACTTGCGGCGGCACCATCTGGTCCCAGCTTTCGTCCCCCGCGGCGATGCGCTTGAGCACGTCCCGGGAAAATATCGGCAGATATTTGGGATTATAGTTATCAAGCTGCACGAAACTGCCACGATGGACCAGATAGTCGTACAGCGGTTGCAGGTCAGGTTTCACCTTCACGGTTTGAATGGTTTGTAACTCATCGCCGGCGCTCCGCTGCAGCGGATAGACGTACATCTTCAAGTCGTTCTTCAGGAGACGCCCGAAGTTCTCCAGAATGCCGCCGGGCAAGTCGGTGTAATATTTTTCGTCGAACAATTCAAAAATACTCGGCACACCCAGGACGATGCCGATGCGTTCGCGCGTCCGCCAGGAGAGATAGGAGGCGAGCCGGTAGTATTCGAAATAATCGGAGATGAGCACGGTCATGCCGCACGCTCCGCGCGCGCGAGGAAATCGCGACGGTCAACCTCCGTGCCGCCAGCCAGTAGATTGCGCATGGTCAGTTCCATGAGAGTGAGGATGGGCTTGTCCGTCACCGCTGGATCTTCTTTAAACTTCGCCAGAGCGCATTCCAACATGTCGAGGTTGACGTAGGTGACCGGACGAAAACTGCCGCGCTCGACCAGCACGGCTTTGTTATGCAGCATATCGGACGGCTGCAGCACTTCGCGGTTCGGCCCAAACATGGCGGCGCCGCTCAGCCCCAGCTGCACAAGCTTGAGCGCCATGATCCGGTTGTCGACGTTGCGGAATTCGATTCCGCTGAACTCGAGCATGTCGATCTCGAGGCGACGTGTGGTGAGATTATCGAGCAGCGATTCGACGAGTTCCTCCGGCACATGACTTAGGAAGAACGCGCCGTAGCAAAGGTTTACTCCCACAATGCCGAGCGCTTCTTGTTGCCCAGAGGCTTCCTCGTCCAGCATGCGCACGTGCATCACGACCTGGCTGGGCTGATCGTTGGCGCGGCTCTGAAATTTGATCCCCATCCAGCCGTGGCACTCGCTGGTGCCACGATAGCTCCGCGCCACGACTGTATCGGCGAAAGCGAAGAACGACGTGTTGTCGCCGCGCTCTGCGGCGAGCCGTTCTATGTCGAGATCAAATTCGTAGTCGAGCATTGCTTGGAGCCGGTTGCGCGAAACGTACCGGTCAACGTGGCCGTAGATGGCGTCGCTCACCTTCATGTCGTAAGCCGAGATGCTCTTGGCGACTGTCCCGGCGGCGCCGCCGACTCGGAAAAACCAGCGCACCACTTCTTGCCCTGCGCCGATCTCGGCAAAGGTGCCGTACCAGCGCGGATCGATATTGATCTTCAGCGCCTTGGAATGGGTATCGAGGACTTCGTCTTTCACGGGGTCAGAACAGAAAATGTACTATATGCCATCTTATAATGTCATTCTGAGCGAAGCGAAGAATCTCTGATCATCTCTGGATTGATCCCAACGGAATTGAATCCGAGATGTTTCGCTTCGCTCAACATGACAACGTCATTTAATGGATTGGTACTAAACTCCCTGGCGACTGAAACGCGAGAGTTTCCGGGTGATATTTACGTTTCAGAATCTGACGCCGCGCTTGGTGGATAGCGTTTCTAATGCGGAAGGCGGCTGATCCGTTCGGCAAGCTCAGGGCAGGCTCCGCCGCGACTGCAGGAAGATACGTTTCGGCTGGCAGCCGAAACGGACAGGCTAGCAGCCTGGGCTCCCCAGATTAAGACTACGCGATCAGCCTTTTTTCGGCACAGTCGGAGGCATCACAGGTAGGAATTAAGAAGGCAGAAGGAAAAATCTGATCAGTCTTTGGATGGCACAAGGGGGGCGCTCGTCGCGCGCGAAGCACAAGGCACATAGAAAGTGATCAGTGATCCGGCCTGCGCCAACCAGCGTTCGCGTAAAGCTCCGGCGCGTCCAGAGGCCACGGCGTCACCGAGCTGTGTGAATTCGTGGAGCGGCAGCCGCTGCCTGCGCGGGTTTGCCGTGACAAGAACGATGATGTCGTGCTTGCGACGGCGCTCGCCGGAAAAGCGGATGTGATCGTGACCGGTGACGACGATCTGTTAGTACTCAAAAGATTTCGCGGCATTCCGATCGTGTCGCCGCGGCAATTCTTGGAATTGCTAAACGCGCAGTGAGTGATTCAGGAGAAGATCGTCTCGGCGAGGACGCCGAGACCAACACGCGAGACGCGCGCGCTCCCCAATCCGGGTCGAGCTGATTTTCATTCGCTGGATACGATCACTTCGCGCGATAGCCCAAGTGGCGCACGAATTCTTCGCAATCTTGCGCTCGGCCCAATCGACGAGCTCCGCCTGGCTGACTTCGCCGTGCAGGTAGTCGGCGATTTTATCGGCAACGATCTGGGCGGGTAATCTTCATTTTGTCAGCGGATTTGGTGTCACTTCATTCTGTCGAGGGTTCCGCCAAGAAAAGAAAAAGTAGGAATTACGAAAGAAGCAGTTGCTCTAACGCTGGCCGCGCGGCTGTTCAGGGTTTGCCTTGCTTTTTCTTGCCTTGCGGTTGTCCCTTCGGGGCGGGGCGATTTCCGCCTCCCATTTGCGGATGCTTCCCTCCCATTTGAGCGTTACGCGCGCCCATTTGCGGATTACGCGACATTTGATTCGTCGCACGAGGCCCGCGAGCAGCGCCACCTCCAGCTCCGGCTCCTTTGCCGGTATGCATTTTGGCCTGGTTTCCCCCAGCGGTTCTTTGATTTCCGGTCTTGAGCTTCCTCCCGTTTGCTCCAGCGTTACCTGCTCCTGCTCCCTGAAGATTACGTTCAGTTATGTTCCCCGTTTTGTTTCCACCTTTTCCCGCTCCCGCCTCAGTTCCAAGTCCTTTTCCGGCTTGCCCGGCGCGTGCGCCCTGGCGATTAAGTTCGGATGCGTTCCCGATTTTATTTTCACCTTTGCCTGCACCCGCTCCAGCTGCAGCCCCGAGTCCCTGTGCACCCGCGCCTTTGCCTTGCCCCACACCTTCGCCCTTGTTGAATGATTTGATCGCATCGGCGTTCGGATTGCCCTTGTTCACTGACGCCGGAGATTTTGATCCTTGCTCGCCGCCTGCTGACGCGCGAGCTGCTGGGAGGTTGGTGGCATTTTCTTAGCGTTCGTCGCAGCGGCTTTTTGTGCCGCGGTCTCCTGCGCATTCACTCCATTAGGACCGTTAAAGCTGGCGCGGCTAGCGGTCACCTGTTTGTTCACCGAGTTATTGATGTAGGTGTTATGGACAACGTTGGTATTCACGCGCGTCACAGCGGTGTTGTACTGGAAGGTGTTTCCACTCCATCGTCCGCCCCAGTAACCGTTTCCGGTGTAGCCATAACCGTAATTAATGCCTCCGTAAAAACCGACAGTCGGTCCCCAATAACCCTGGTTAAACACGTATGCGCCGTTGTTCCAGCCCCACCAGGGCGGCGTCCAAAGTAGACCCACTGTCGGCGGAGGGACCCAGACACCCGGGACCCAGTAATAATCCCCGTCTCCCCAGCCCCAGTAACCCGGAGTCCAGATATAACCTGCAACGGGGCAGGGCGGTTGCTCATATACCGGCAGAACCGGCGGAGCAAAATTAACTGATATGCCTACCTGAGCGTACGACGACGCCAAAGGAAGTGCGAAAAAGCCAGCTAAAATTAAGGAACGCAATTTCATGATTGTCGTTTTAATACCTAACCCGACGGAGAAAGCAAAGTTGCAAGCGAAAAAAGGTCAGAAGCAAGCTGACGCTGCGTGATTCTTTAAATCATTGAAGCGTTACAGCGGCGAAAACAAACTTCGCGATCGCGAGGACTCGATTGCCAACACGTTCGCCACGGCGAATCCGTGCTCTGGCGGACGAGGGCGCCCGCACACGGGCGGGCAGGCAGTGCGCGGTGACAAGAGTTTATCATCTGTGAAGGCGTGGATAGTCTCTGCTTGTGACTGCGACTCAGATCATCGAAGAAATTAAACGGCTCGATCCGCAACAACAGCTGGGCGTGATCCGGTTTGCTTATCAATTGGACGCCGAGCGACAATTGACCGGAGACGATTTATCCGGTTTGGCAGAGCGCATGATGAGAACCACTGATCCGGCGGAACAAGCGAAAATTCGCGAGCAGATCATCCGCGGCTTCTACGGTCAGCGACAAAATGCCTAAGATTCGGCGGTAAAACCTTCCGGTCGGCATTGTTAAATCATCTCCTCGATCGAATCACTGACCGAGAAATTTCTGCTGATCAACTCGGTCAATTCGCGGACTGGCTTGTTACCGAGCCAGAAGTTCCGGAAGGTCGGTGGTTCAAACGGTTTCCGGAGATGATTGTCTGCGGAGAGGGCGCGCTGGTTAAAACGTTCCTACGGCTTGGACAGGTTCCTGCGGGCGAAGAGGTGACTTAATCGCAACGAAAGTTCGCGGTCGCGGGGGCGCAATCGCTCCGGCAGCTGCCGGACGAGGGCGCCCGCACACAGGCGGGCAGGCAGTGTGCTCCCCAGAGAAGTTCGTTTCGGCTGGCAGCCGAAACCAGCAGGCTAGCAGCCTGCGCTCCCCAGATTACTTCATTCGGTCGAAAGTTTTCTGGAGAATTTCGAGATCGGATGCGCCGCCGGCTTTCTTGCGCGTCGTTTCAATCCATTTCTTCTCCAGCGCGTTCTTCGTTGGCCGATCGGTTTCGTAGAAGACGCCAAAGACGCCGGGGAATGGGAGCGACGCGAGTTTGTACGCGGCGAGCTCGTCGGTGACGTCGTGGCGCATCTCGTCTTCGGGTTTGCCATCCCATTTTCTTTCCTGGATCAGTTCGAAGCTGCCGCCTTTGCGCGGGTTGGCCGGATCGAACACATCGGGGAAGAATTCGACGCATTCGCTCAAGCATTCGATCACGCTGAAGCCCTGGTGATCCATCGCGCGCTCGATCATTTGGATCATGTGATTCACCTGCGCGGCGTGTGTGCGCGCGATGAATGTCGCGCCGGCGGCGATCAGTTTTTTCATCGGATTAACCGGCTGATCGATCGCGCCTGTCGGGTCGGTCTTGCTCTTAAACCCGATTGGCGACGTCGGCGAGGTCTGTTTCTTGGTCAGGCCATAGACGAAGTTGTCCATGATGAAATAGGTCATGTTGATGTTCTTGCGCGCGCCATGATCGAGATGGTTGCCGCCGATGGAAAACCCGTCGCCGTCGCCGCCGAACAGGAACACGTGGAGATCGGGCCGGGCGAGGCTGATGCCACTCGCGAGCGGGACGGCGCGACCATGAATGTAATGCGCGCCGTGGCCGTTGACGAAATAGGGAAACCGCGATGAACAACCGATGCCGGCGAGGGTGACGATCTTTTCGTGCTCGAGGTTGCGTTTCTCAAGGACTTTGTAGAACGCGGCCAAAACCGCGAAATCGCCGCAGCCGGGACACCACGTAGGATGATCGGCGGTGATGGCTTTTTTGGTTAGCTTCTCGCGCGGCGGAATTTCTGTCGGTGGTGCTAGTGTTTCGGTGCTCATAAAGACAAATTCATTTCATTGGTCTTCGGCGAGGGCGCCGAAGACAGCACGCGAGGCGCGTGCGCTCCCCAGACAAAGCGATTCTCGCGTGGGAATATTTCAATCGTCGCTGTTTCGCTCATAAGATCGAGACCTCGATAAATATTTACCACAAGGTGCAAAAAACGCGAGTGGTTCAGAAAGAGATGGTTCACCACAAAAGCTTTTGGCCGGCACGCGGCTGGCTGGGAGTGGCTCTGGTGTCGGTTTGCTGGCCGCTGAACTGGATGCTGCCGGGCGCGCGGACGGCTTACCTGTTCTTTCCACTTTGGCTTGGATACGTTTTGGTGGTCGATGCGCTCGTGCAGAGGCGCGCGGGCAATTCGCTCTGGTCGCGTTCACGGAAAAATTTTGTGCTGCTCTTTGTCCTTTCCGCGCCGGTGTGGTGGTTGTTTGAGCTGATCAACTTGCGCACTGGGAATTGGGAATACCTCGGGCGCGACCTGTTCAGTTCGTTTCAGTTCAATCTGCTCTGCACGATCTCGTTTTCGATTGTGATTCCCGCCGTGTTCGAAACTACGGAAATGGTGCACAGCTCTTCTTGGATGAAACGTTTGGCTTCGGGTCCGCGCGTACCCGCAACCCGCCGTGTGTTTGTTGCGCTCTTTGTCACTGGTTTGGGCATGCTGATTTTGATGCTGGTCTGGCCAGAAGTGTTTTACCCGTTCACCTGGATTTCGCTGGTCTTGATCTTTGAGCCGATCAATCGCTGGAGTGGTCGGCCCTATTTTTTGAAGGACCTACGCGAGGGCGATTGGCGCACGGTCATCTCGCTTTCACTCGGCGCGCTGGTGTGCGGTTTGTTTTGGGAAACGTGGAACTACTTCTCCTTTCCGAAATGGATTTATCACATCCCGGGCTTGGCGTTCTTACACATCTTTGAAATGCCCTTACTGGGCTACGGCGGCTACATTCCGTTCGCGCTGGAGCTGTATGCGCTCAAGAATTTTCTCTGGCCGAACGGGCCGCGGCTTGAATCGCGGAGATGATTTGGATGGAACGGAACGTAGGGCAATTCGTCACAAGTTAGAGAATTCTTCGCTATGCGTGGCATTTCGGCTGGCAGCCGAAACGGACAGGCTGGCAGCCTGTGCTCCCCAGACGAATTACCCGACGCCTTGCGGTACGACTTCTCGTAAGGATTTCACGTTTTCCGCGCTCGTGTCTTCGTGAACAATCGGCGCACCGTCGCGCGGAATCTTCCTGGCAAATGGGCGGCCCTTGAACACGCCGTCCAAAATTTCTTTTACCCTGAAGGTAAGCCCGTCGGTTTTGGTAACGCTTTCGATCTTCGGTTCGCAATAGCGCGCTCGCAAAATGGTGGCGAGCTGCCCGTACCCGTACAACCCCTGGGCGTTCATCTCGACGGTGACAACACGCTTGAACTTTGGCCAGATTTTTTCGAGGCCGTTTGGCAACGGATGGATGTGGCGAAAATGCAGCGCGCCGATTTTTTCGCCCTGGTCGCGCGACATTTTGACGGCGTCGTGAATCGGGCCATAGGTTGATCCCCAGCCGACGAGGAGCGTGTCGCCTTCCTGATCGCCATAAACTTCCGGCATCGGAATTTCTTCGGCGAGCTTGCGCAATTTGTTGCGGCGTTTCGCGGTCATTGCCATATGCAATTTCGGGTTGCCGGTCGGATGTCCCATCTCGTCGTGCTCGAGTCCGGCGAGAAGCGGGTATTTGCCATCCAGGATACGTGTGCCGGGCGGAACGTGCTGCGTGATTTGATCGATTGGATAAGGCTTGAAAGTCTGGCGCGGCGTGAGATCCGGCTTGGGATCGGCCATCAATTTCGCAAG
>QHOF01000216.1 GCA_003219335.1 Verrucomicrobiota bacterium
GCAGGCTCACAGCGTCGCCGCGCTCCGTAATCGCAAACGGCGCCAACACTTGATGGAAGCGAGTTTTGCCGATGCCGCCAACAACCATCACTTCAAGCGGGCTCGCTGGCGACGACTCTGGCGCCAGCAAATCCAAGATTACCTAATCGCTTCGATCCAAAATGTTCGCATCCTGCTAAAGCACACTAATCCAAAGCGGGGCGCGGCGGCCGCTGTGATCCCGCTGAGCTCAGCATTAGAATCCGCGAGTTGCTTGCCTTAGAAAAACATGCAGCCGGTCCGATCCGGCAGAAAGCTCAATTCCCTTTGCTCGTCCGCTCGTTGATCCTCACGAAATCCACAGCTCAGGTCTGCCTAACGAGCCATTTGGGCAACACGCCCTAAATATTTAACATTTTGGCTTTCAGCTTTTGTGCAGCGTTCGCGTCGTGACTCAACCGGGTTCGGCGAATCCGCTGCGCGACCACCGCATAGTTGAGCCCGCCAAAAAGTTCGCCAATCTCGTGCGGCGATTTGGTGCCGCTCTCCCAAATCATCCACATGGCCACCCTCCTTGTGTACAGGCCCCTCTCGCGGCGCGAAAGTAAGCGCTCCCGATCGACCTGGTGTTTTTCGGCCACTCTTTGCACTATTTTCTCTGGATCAATTGGATCAATTGCAGTCATGGCCCTGCGCAGCGAAGTAATTTCTCGCCGCTGCTTGTGCAAGCCTTTTAGCCGATCACGCAGCTTTTGCACCCAAGATTCATCGCCCAAAACCGCCTGCCAGCGGACCGCCTCAAAGGGATTCTCAATCTCCCGTAACAGACGCTCCTCGACAACGCGCCGGTAGCGCAATCGCTCCGCTCGGCTGGGCCGCGCAGTTCGCCAAGCACCATCGCCTCTTGCACAAACCGAAACCGCGCGCTTAGGCCAGCATACCTCCGATAACTGCTCCACTTAAATGCACGCAGGCGACCTGCTCGATGCGATTCTTTCTGCAAATAAACACATCAAACCTATGAAAACTACTAATCATTACATAAAAATCGCTCTGCTCTCGTTAGCAGCAGCAATGTTCACGGCCACGTCTGCACTCGCGGACACCTATTCGTGGACAAACTTCCAATCGGACATCGCCGGTGTGGCGCAGCACACCGATTCAAACCTTGTCAATCCCTGGGGCATGGCCGCGGGATCAACCGGCACTATTTGGGTCAGCGACAACGGCACCGGTGTTTCGACCCTCTACAATCAGGATGGCACAGCCGTTCCGCTGGTGGTTGAAATTCCAACCGCCGCCCAGAACAGAGACGGCGCCAACCCAACCGGCACCGTGTTTAACGACACCGGGTTTTTTCCGGTCACATTGAATGGAACTTCGGCCTCAGCGTTGTTCATTTTTGTCAGTGAAGATGGTTCCATTTCGGGGTGGAACCCGACGCTGGATGAGACGCACGCGGTCAAAGCCGTCGATAGCGGCAGCAGCCACGCTATTTACAAAGGTGCAACGCTCGGCGTCGCTAACGGTCACAATTTTCTCTACGTCACAAACTTTCATACCAGCAAAGTCGATACTTATGATGAGAATTTTAATCGCGTGACTCCGAATCGCTTCGTTGACCCGAACCTTCCCACTGGGTACGGCCCGTTCGGCATCCGAAATTTCAATGGCGAAATTTTTGTGACCTATGCGAAGCAAGACGCAACGAAGGAAGATGATGTTCCCTGTCCCGGCTGTGGGCTCATCAACGTGTTTGACACCAGCGGTAACTTCCTTCGGCGGCTGACCCAACGCGGGAATCTCAACGCACCCTGGGGACTCGCTGAGGTTGACGGCGAACTTTGGGTCGGCAATTTCGGTAATGGATTCATTAACGTTTACGACCCCGTGACCGGCGCTTTCATCGAGACACTGATGCGGGCCGATGGCACGCCGCTCCGATTTGACGGCTTGTGGGATATGCTCCCGTTGGGCAGCGGAGTTTATTTCACTGCTGGAATCGCCGACGAAGAACACGGCCTCTTTGGCCTCATTACCGAGGATCAATAAGGGCCTAAGGATTGAGGCGCACGCTTTCCTTGTCCGTTGCCAAAGGGTGTTGTCCCGGCAAGGCGTGCGCTCGCCATTCCGGCGAACACAAATCTTCTAACGCTTTGAGAATTTGATCTGACGGCATAACATCAGCACATGCGTGCGTGCGTGCCTGCGGTGCTTGCCTCGCTGGCGCTGATATCTATCGCGAAGGCGGCCCCACTTTCCGAGGCCGATCTCAGGAACCTGCTCGCAGGCATCCGACAGAACCGGAGCACGCAGGCGGATTTTCAGGAACAAAGAGCAATTCGGCTGATGAAGAAGCCGATCGTGAGCTCGGGGCGAATTTGGTTTCAGCCGCCGAACAAGTTCCGGCGCGAAGTGAAAGGCAGTTCACCCAGCATCACGGTGAGCGACGGACGTCAGCTCTGGATTTATTATCCGAACTTTAAATCAGCGGAACGTTATCCACTGGGCAAAGGATCACCGCTCGATTCCACCGTGGCCGCGATCAATTCCGCGTTGAATCTGGAAAAGGTTGAAAACACTTTCAACATCACGGCGAGCAAGGGCGACAGAGGATACAAGCTGTCGCTGCTGCCGCGCACTGCCGCAATGAAACGAGTGTTTCAAAAGCTTGATCTACTCGTCAACGATAACTTGCGTGTGGAACGCACCGATATGCTGCTGCCGAACGGCGATCGAATCATAACTAGCTATTCGAACCAAACGCGCGCGCTGGTCCCTCCCTCCACTTTCGAGTTTAAACCGCCGCCGGGCACGGAGGTAACCACGCCTCTGGGAGAGTGATGGCAATGATGAAGCAGCCGCCTTCGCTGGGCTAAGGCGCGGCAGGCGAATGAGAATACCGAATGCTGAAGGGACGACGAAGAACTCCACCGCGTCTGATACAGACGCTCTACAATCCTCAGCTCAGCGATTAGTTATTCGCCATTCTCAACGTTCGCGCGGCGACTTTACGTCTGCAGATTTGAAACTCGCTCCTTTCCCAACTCGCTCACCACTGCCATCACGGCTTTGCCTTCTATCTCGCTGATCCCATCAGCTCGATTCGCGGATTAACGCAGATTTTTTGAACCTGTGAAAATCGGGATGATGGGAATCTGTGGACAAAATCAAAATCTTCATGCGATTCATTCGTGGTTTGTCGAATCCCCTCACCCTCCCCTCTCCCTCAGGGGGAGAGGGAACCGCTCCCGTTTCTTTCGATTGAAGCGAACACCACGCAGTGACCTGTGCTGTGTCTTTGCTCGACGATGTGGCGGCTGAAATTTATAAGGGCTAGCAGCCATGTTACGCGTTTTCTTCGCAGTTCTTGTTGCAGCATTCGATGCTGTTCCGACAGCACTTTGCGCAGAACCCCCAACCTCACCGAATCACATCATCTCTCGTATTCCGCGGGAGCCGGTTCATTCAACCGCGATCGCAAGGATTGGCTACAGCAAACGCCGGCGCATTCTCGAAATTCAATTCGTCAACGGCGCTGTCTATCGTTATCTCGATGTGCCTCCTGCGGTGCATCGCGATCTGATGTCGGCCGAATCAAAGACGCGCTTCTACGACTCCAACATCAGGCGACACTACCAGTCCATTCTGGTCCGGCCGCGGGACAAGGAACAGATACCCGCGAAATCACAGCAATAGAAGCAAAAACTCTACGCAAAAAATCGCTAGCATTAATTCACATCGTTTGCGACCAAACCTTTTCTATCCGAATGAAAGTCCTCCCTGGTTGCGTAAATTTTCCTGGTAGCCGCGCGGGACGTAACATAGGCATCCTGCCTGTCTCGTCGAACGGGCATCCCGCCTGGTCGCGAACGAGCAGGCTCGCCACAGGACGAGTCCGTCCGGCTGGCGGACAGGGAAGCCTGCACGACCTGTCAGGCTCGCCACGGCGAGTCCGTCCTGTGTCACGCTGGAAGCCTAAGTTACTTTGGCTCCGGCTTCGCCGCTCTGTGTGCATTCGTGGTTAAAAGGAACTGGCAATTCAAATTCGATGAAGTGAGGCAGAGACTCCGCTTCACTCCAGCGGAGAAACGAGTGGCGATTTTCATCCTGTCAGCGTTCCTGTTAGGGCTAGGCGCTAAATACTATCGCGACACCCATGCCTCCCCTGCCCCATCGCAATCGAATCTTGGTAGGACGCGACCCAGTTTACCCGCCGCGCGCGGGCCAGGCGCGCCGACCGTTACACCCGCTGCAAAACGAGCACGAACAGCTATGCCGCCTTAAATTCGCTCACGATCTCCTGCAATGCTTTCTTCGCGTCGCCGAAGATCATGGCGGCGTTGTCCTTGAAAAAAAGCGGGTTTTCGATTCCCGCAAAACCAGACGCCATCGAGCGCTTGAGAACAAAAACGGTATGCGCTTGATCGACATTGATGATCGGCATGCCGTAGATGGGGCTGGATTTATCTTCGCGCGCGGCAGGATTCACCACATCGTTTGCGCCAATGACAAGCGCGACATCGACTGTCGGCATCAGCG
>QHOF01000208.1 GCA_003219335.1 Verrucomicrobiota bacterium
CGCGAAGACAAGATAATCGAGAATAGCGACAACCTTTGCATCAGCCGCATGCTCCAGGAACTCACGCCAAAATGGGTGTTCGCGGTTATATGTCACCGTGATCGTCCGCCCTTCCTGCTTCACCAAATAAAACGGACTCTGTTCGCCGTAGTCTCCTTCGTTGAATGCGACCTTTAATCCGGATACTGTTTTCAAATTGGTAACGTGAGGCGTCCGCAGTTTCTCGCCATCACCGCTTGGATGGGTGCCTTTTCGACCGCGCGGCGTCCGTCTTTCAATTAGCGCCTTTGGTTTTGGAATGAGCGGCGCGCGGCGTGTGATGTTCGCTTCTGCGGTCGAATGATCGATCTGGCCCCTATCAACATTCGCGCGCGCTCGTCCTTGGCGTCCCGATTCCGTGATTAGCGCTTGCGTCGCTTGTCGTAGTTTGTCCAGGAAGCTTTGAGATGGATGGATCGACATCTTTTTCACGTCTGTGTGAAAGTGGGCGTCTAACGATCCATCGAATGAAAGCTCGGCTCGAAAATGGGAAAAGTCTGGATGCTTCTTGTAAAAATCGAATGTGTGAGCCTCCATGATCTCGCGATTGTTTCGAACTATGTAAAATCCGGAGTTCTGCGGAATTATCCCGGCCGATTTATTTCCAGCGGCGCCGAAATCCGGAAGATCAACAACGCGCAAGATCGCGCTGCCTTTCCCGTCGACCTCGATCTCAGTATCGAGAACTAGCAGCGTCTTGGGATCGCTGAGCATGAGCGGATCGATTGGTTCGACCGCTCGACCATTCACCTTGACTGTGACGCCGCTTTTTAGGAATTTGCGAAACACCTGACCTATGCGAAGTCGCAGAGTGTTGGCAAATGTTGTGGCGTTGCGGTTACTGATCCGATCGGTTTTCGAAAGCCGGACACGAGTACCTTTCTCGCGAGGGAACGATGCAATTTGTTCTCTCGTCGCTGTTCCTACCCATCTCACGAACCGGTTCTCAGAGGCGATTTGCTCGAGATCGAAACCACCAAAAAGCAGCCGGCCCTCGTTCTCTTTGGTCAATACTTCGACCTGTTGTGATAATCCGATCGAAGCAGTGACTAATCCCATCCCGAATTTCCCGAGATCGCCGGGCTCGCGTTCGGTGTCCGACCCAAGGCGGAGTGCTTCCCTGAGGGTTTCTTCGTCCATGCCTGTGCCGTCGTCGTCGATAGTCATAACGATGTCGCCTTTTTGTTCCCCGATTTCGATGTCGATCTTCGCGGCGTGCGCGTCGATGCAGTTGTCGATGATGTCGAGGATCGACGCATAGCTGTCGTATCCCAGTTCGCGAAGCGCCTCCATCGTTCTGCGGGCGTGAGGCGGGTTTTCTTCCAGCACGCGGCTGGATCTTGCAGAGCGAGGCTCTGCACTTTCAATAACAGTGCTCATATTTTCTCCTGCCTTCGATGGCCGAAGCTACCAAAGGACTTTGTTTAGGTTTCTCCGTTCATCCCGCTACCACAGCCGAATGAACAAAAACAACAGAACGCTCGGCGAACGTTTTGTCAAATTTCCTGATGCGTGTGCAGCGACACGCAAAATCGACAATCACTTTCAGCCCGACAGCTTCTGAATATGCTGCGCGGCCGCAACGCCGGCGAAAATCCACGGGGCCTTTGTCAAAATCTTGTCCGATTTGAAACTCGCTCGTTTCCCAACTCCCTCGTCGCTACCCTCGCGATTTTACCTTCTATGTCGCTGATCCCATCGGCTCCATTCTGCAGATTAGATTTCGCGCAAAGCAATCGAACGTTTGCTGCGGTCAGGCTGCTTCCGCCTTTCGAAAACGGAATGTCGTGATCGAAATGCAGGTTCTTCGTTGAAGCGCATTGCACACACTGACCGCGGTCGCGTCGCCGTACAATCAGTAGGTCGCCAGCAAACCTATTTCGTTTTACGGTTTGGAGTGAAGAAAGTTATCCGGGGCAGTTGTCTTTGCGGCGGGGTTCGTTTTGAAGTCGATCCGCCTTTCATCCGCGCCAGTCATTGTCATTGCGATCGTTGCCGCAAACATTCTGGAACGGCCGTTTGTACGCAAGCGCGCGTGCGAAGGGAACAGTTTCGCCTGCTGCAAGGTGAAGAGTTGCTTAAAGTGTATGGAAAAGGCGAAGGCGCCGTGAAAGCTTTCTGTGTGACCTGCGGCTCGAGCTTGTTTGGCGGCGACTGGCCGGAGGACCCGCAGGTATCGATTCGCATGGGAGCTTTCGATGATGATCCCGGAATTCGGCCGCAATTTCACACCTACGTGGATTGTCGAGCGCCGTGGGATGAGATCACAGACGATCTGCCGCAATATCGAGAAGGTCGAACGGACGACTGATCGAGGCAGCGAGCGATGGCGATCGCGTTCTCGTTGGAAATCTTAAGCTGGCAATGAACTTAACGGTTTCGAACACGAAGAAGGCGACGCGGCATCAACCTGCCATTCGCATACGTAAGGCGAAGCTTCGCGATGCCGCGGCAATTCAATCACTGCCTTATGAATCTTTTCTCGAATATGAGCGCGCTTATACGCCTGAAGCATTTCAAATCACCACACCCGAAAAGCGTGAGATCGAAAGCCGAATAAAACATTGGACAGTCTGGGTAGCTCTCCACGCGAACGTGATCGTAGGGACAGTGTCCGCGCATCCGGAAGGCGGAACACTGCACATCAGGAGTATGGCGGTGAGGCCCTCAATGCGAGGCCGGGGAATTGGAAAACTGTTGCTCCAGCGCGTCGAAAAATTTGCTTCGGCCAATCGGTATAAACGTTTGATTCTCAACACCACGCCTTTTCTTGCGTCGGCAATTCGATTGTATGAGCGGTTCGGCTTCCAGGCCACTGGCAGCGAGCGTGATTGGTTCGGAACAACGGTCAGCGCAATGGCGAAACAAGTGATCCAAACTCACTCATGAAACTTTTTCTTCTTGCTCAGGGCAAGACTTTCTTTCGGCGTCGTTAACGGCACGCCGCGAAGGTCACAACAATAAAACAAACATTCGCACGGCTAATTTTTTAATTCTGCCGCTGACCCATTCGACAACCTCAGGACAGGCTCCGCCGCGCGTACAGTAGGATTCTGAAGATAAAACGAGAAAATCCGACAATTGAGATTTCTCCCGGCATCACGCGCCGTACAATCGCAAACGGCAAGCCAAGGAAGTCAACGCCGCGCCGCAGCTTTGGCCCGAAGTTTTTTAGCCCAGTCAGCGCGCAAGATTTTCATCTCCGCTTTGAGTCCGCGCATGCGCGGGGCGACGCCTTTATATTTTTTCGTGGTCCCGTTGACCGTTCGATTGACCGCGCCCTGACCGACCAGGCCCTGAAGCTTTTCATAAACGCGCAAGCGCAGCATCTCTCCCCCGCCGCTGGCAGCATTTCGCTCCCGCAGATTGAGGAGCATAGTTTCGAACAACGGCTTGAATTCGAAAGAGGCCTTCGACGAAAGCACAGCGATCAGCTCCTCGGTAATGCAGTCTGGCGCCCGACGTATAAAAGAGAAAGCAGATCGTTTAGACATCTAAGATTATCGCACGGATCCGGGAAATAGCTAGGAGCTAGGGTAGAAGGTAGATTTAGAACGTAGCAAAACGGCAGAGATCAGCCGCCTACGCCAAGCCTACGGCGAGCCAGGGCGGGCAAGATCAGAACATCAAAGTGTTGAGTAATGCATCGTAGCCTCCTCCGCCAATGCAGCACTTGCTCCGGCGTGCCGGCGCCGAATGCCACACGCGACACGGGTCTACTACCCAGTTCTCCGCTGTGACCACGTCGTGGTGGCTGACGGAAACTCGGGGCCAGTTGAAAAAAGCGACCGATCGGCTGGTCACTGGCGATGTTTTAATGAGCAGCAACAGAAGGGGTAGAGTTATGCAGACACGTTCCAAAACACGCGGCCGGTCTCTAAATACTCGTACGCGAGTACGATTAGGCGGATCGGGCGGTAAAACTCAGCGAAGGCGCAGAGTGTATCCGAAAACGGAAGCGGCCTATTGGCGCCAACAACATTCGAAACAACCGTACGCGAAGAAGTACTCTTACGCGCAGTTCGAGCACGCGTATCGCACCGGATATGATTCATTCTTGAAAAATCCGGATAGAAAATTCGGCGAAGTTGAAGATTCCGTTGCGGTCGAGTACGAGCAGGGAAAACCCGATGCAGCATTGCCCTGGGACACGGTGCGTCCGGCAGTAAGCTCGGTCTGGGAAAGAATGTCCGGCGTCATCGGCCCGCGCGATCCCGACCGGGGCATACGCGGTTCGATTTGATCCGGCGCGGAATTTTCCCCGGCGCAGCGAAAAGGGAAATAGGTCAGATCTAAACATTGATATTCGCCGAACGGGACTCGCTTTGGATCGTTCA
>QHOF01000209.1 GCA_003219335.1 Verrucomicrobiota bacterium
TTGAGCCATTGCTCCATCGTATCCCAATAGCCCGGAGCGAAATGACTTTGTTTCGCAAAGTCTTTGTTGTTTCCCGTCGGTGTGGACAGGAAACCGTGGGCCGCGTTCTTCAGAACAATTAGGGTCGCGTCGTGGTTACCAGCATCGTCGAAAGCCTGGCGGAGCCGTGGAGCGCTGATCGCAGTCGGCACATTGTGGTCGTTATCCGCGAGAAACAAAAGGATCGGGACGTGAATCTTCCGAACGGAATCGACCGAGTCATAAGCCGCATTCAGGCGAATCCAGTTTTGACCACGCGGCCTCTCGTCGATCAGCGGAAAATTATCGGGCCAAGAATCGCGACTACGATACGGCTTCATTGCTGCGTCGTATTCATCGGTCGATGCGCCGCGCACCATCATGGTCATGGCTACACGGGCCGCTGCCATTCCTTCGCTGATTTCTGACTCTGGCAAGCCTTTCTCGCGCGCGCTCCACTCGATTTCATGCAGGATTGTATCGGCGATGTTCGTACCGCTGCCGGCGCGAACGATCATGAAAGCAACATCACTGGAGCGAGCAGCCATTAATGGCGCGGTCCAACCGCCCTGACTCGATCCATGGACACCGATCCGCTTTGGATCGATGTCGCTTCGCGACTTTAGAAACGTGACTCCCGCGAGCCAATCGCTTGCAAGATCATCCATGGAAGCGGCGCGCCAATTGCCGGTTGATTCACCCGCGCCACGTTTGTCCAGCGACAGGACGGCCATGCCCAGTCGAACAAAAAACACGTTCCACACCCCCGCGTGGCGCGTTGCTGGACCCGAGCCATGTGCGAGCACGATCGCAGGATGCCGCGCGCTCGTGGCGGGCACGAGCAATTCGCCCCGCAGGACAACGTCGCCGTTGCGAACCTCGACGGATTCGGTTTTATGTGGAGCGATTCGTTTCGCAATCGCGTTGCGAATTCCGGCGCCGTCCCATCGGAGCGCGTCAATTTGATTCTGCCGATCACGAAGAAACGTGATGCGGATCGTCACGGGCTCATCGACTCCGAGCGTCGGTCCAGCGACAAACTCCGACTCCGCGACCTGATGCAGATGTCCCTCGCGAAGTGTTTGCGAATCAAGGAAGACCAGATCGCCTCCCATTTCATCCATTGGTCCGATGTCGATGATGTGATTCTTGTCGAGCCCGTAACTGCCGGCGCACTCGGCTGCCACTTTGCGATCCAGTTTTGAGGCGGGCCCGATCTCTGCGGCCTGGCCTATCGACAAACCGATGACCCCGACGAAGAGAAGCAAGGCGAGCCTCACACCAGTCTCCATGCCCGACTATGTCATGTCGGTTGGAGCCAAGAAAGCGCAAGCTGCTGAAGCGCACGTGGCGGCAGCGCGAAAAACTCAACTGTTCAAATAATTGGTAGACAAATTAGCCGGGAGGCGGCGGCAAATCGCCAAGCCGTCCCAGCCAGTAGTCCGGCTCCCGCTTCAGGTGCATAATAGCCAGAACAAAAATCTCATCTTCGATCGGCGCATACACGATCCCGAATGGAAAAGTCTTCACCAGAAAGCGCCGGAGATTGCCTCTAATGCAGCGCCACGTAATCGGACTTCGCTCAATCTGCCGGAAACCGGACTCGATCGCGTCAACAAATCGGAAACCGAGTCCAGCGCTCTGTTCCTCGTAATAAATCGCCGCCTCGTTGAACTCCTCCAGCGCTTCCGGATGAAAAATCACGAGCGATTCTTCAGTTGCTCCCTGATCCGTCGAAAAGCTTCCTCCGCTGGAATTCCTTTCACCTTCCCCTCGCGGAAATCTTGGAGTCGGCGTTCCAATTCCGCCATGATCCCTTCATCGACCAAGCGATCGTGCTTTTCGTCGATGGTGAGCAAGAGACTTTCGGCAAGCACAACCCGCTCCTCGGGCGGCAACCGGAGCGCTTCTTCCGTGAGTTCCTTTAGGTCCTGTGGCATGTTTTTTTTTATCACACCACGCCGCGTTGCTCAAGAAAGCTGTTCAAAAGTCTGGCGACAAATTCAATTCCGCGCCTTCCACGATTTCGTCTCGAAAAACGGCAACGTCCCAATCGCATTGCGGCAGTGGGAATATTTAGGCAACGTGGGTAACGCGCCTAAATGAACGGCCTTGTCACCCCGAGTAAAGTCGAGAAATCTTTCATTGTCTTAGAAATCAATGACAAAAGAGCAGATTCTCCATGAGATAAAACGTGTCGCGGCGGAAAACAATGAAGCACCTCCGGGCAAGCAAAGATTCACGACCGAAACAGGGATAGGCGAATCCGCTTGGGGAAAATACTGGGCGCGTTGGGGAGATGCGTTACAAGATGCTGGTTTCTCACGAAACGTCTGGCAGGTTCCTCATGAGGAGGAATTCCTCGTTGACAGTTACATCCGATTGGCCCGCGAGCTCGGTCATTTTCCAGTAGTGCGTGAGCTTAACCTGAAGCGTCGCGCGGATCCGAAATTCCCAAATACGCGCTCATTTGCTCGTCTTGGATCAAAAGCTTCTGCTGCTGCACGGATAATCGAAACTTGTCGCGCACGGGGTGGGTACGACGACGTAATCAAAATGTGTCAGCCTTTTTTGACACAGAAGACCGCAAGGACCGAGGTCGGGCTCAAGCCAGAACCTGAATTTGGCTTTGTCTATCTTCTTAAATCTGGTCGGTACTTCAAAATTGGCCGAAGCAATTCAGCGGGTCGCCGCGAATACGAGCTAGCAATCCAGCTGCCGCAAAAGGCCATTAAGATACATGAAATCCGCACTGACGATCCCGCTGGAATCGAAGCTTATTGGCACAACAGATTTGCGGCGAAACGCCGCGGTGGTGAATGGTTCGATTTAGATGCCGCTGACGTGAACGCGTTCAAGCGAAGAAAGTTTATGTAATCGAAGAGTGGTTCGACGGAGTAAGATTCCGCATGGCCGGCAGACGCGAGCCGAAGTTATTGTTCCGTAAAAGCCACACCATGCTGGCGCATAAAATCTTTCAGCACGTCAACGTGAACGCAGCGACCAGCATGAAGAAAAGGGTATGACGTAATCTTTTTCTTTTTACCCGCTCGGAATACGTCTTGTTCGATGTCGAAGTTCAGATCGAGGTGGCAAGTCTGAGATTGCATCCCGCAAATCTTGCCGTCGCGATCAAAAGCGGGACCACCACTTTGACCCCGCAAGCCGGCAGTAGTTAGTTCGAATCCGTTTAACTGTCCGGCAACTACAACAAGGCGCGACACCATTCCTTCGATTGGGAACCTCGGAAGGTTCGTACTGCCAGTCGTTGTCCAGCCAATCGTATCTGTTGTCGGGTCATAGGCAAAATTCGTGAATTCAGGAAAGGGATACCCAAGTCGGCAGATCGTTTTGCCAGGCTGAAGATCGACTCCATTCGATGCAAAGGTCGGGAAACTCGTACACCACGTATTTGTGAAATTGTGAAATCGAATCAACGCGACATCGTGCGTTGGATGAAGTTGCCAGCCAAAATTGATCTGGCCGCCACTACCGAAACCAAAGCTGACCTTATGCTCGAAAGCGGCAGTGGGATTCAAGCCGTGTTTTGCTCCAATTTTCTTACGCAGCCCGTGCGACACTTTGCCTTTCACAGCGGCGAGATCTTTTTCAAAAGCTGCTCGCCTGTTGGCGATCGGTTGTTCTGCCGCGATCTCGTTCAGCACATGACGACAGGTCAAAGCCCACCCATCTGCGTTCACAAAGAAGAGAGTCGCGAGACCTGGCTGAATTTCCTTTGACCCGTAATACCGAGTAAGAAATAAGACAGGTCTCGTAAATTCTGCGACATGCCTGATCGCGTTGACAAACATCCTTCGTTGGCGCGCTACTAATCGGCGATTTCCAAGCCCATTTGGCGGGCGGTGCCGGCGATGATGCGGAAGGCGGCTTCGTCGTCGCGCGCGTTGAGATCTTTACGCTTGGTATTCACGATGTCCATGACTTGTTTGCGCGCGACCTTGCCGACCTTGGTTTTGTTTGGCTCTTTGGAACCGGCGGAGATGTTGGCGGCTTTCTTCAAGAGAACAGCGGCTGGCGGGCTCTTGGTGATAAACGTGAACGATTTGTCTTTGTAAACGGTGATGACAACCGGGAGAATGTCACCGGCCTGTTTCTGCGTGGCGG
>QHOF01000210.1 GCA_003219335.1 Verrucomicrobiota bacterium
AGTTGACGTCGCGCGGATACGGCCAATCAACCTGCATCGGGATTGGCGGGGATCCCATCCACGGCATGTCCCATCTCGATGCGGTCAAACTGTTCAACGAAGATCGACACACGGATGCGATGATCTTAATCGGAGAAATTGGCGGCTCGGCAGAAGAAGAAGCTGCCGAATGGATCAAAACGAACTGCAAAAAACCGGTGGCAGCATTCATCGCTGGAATGACAGCACCACCGGGGCGCCGGATGGGACATGCCGGTGCGATCGTTTCAGGAGGGAAAGGGACGGCAGCTGGAAAAATGGCAGCGCTCAAAGCTGCCGGGGTCGCGATCGCCGACACGCCCGCCACAATGGCGGACACATTGATCGCGCAAATGAAAGCGCGATCCTGAGGGTCATTTTCTTGTTCGGGATCGCGTGCGATTCGTTATGGGATCGCCAAATCGATTACGCTAAACAACTACATTGCCTATGAACACGCTCGCACTTATCGCTATCACCTGGATCGGGAAGGAATATCGGTTCCTCGGTCTGGATTGGAGTTATCTAATGGTCCTTGGCTTCATTGGGAACGCTCTTTTCTCGATGCGTTTCCTAGTCCAATGGCTTGCCTCAGAGCGGCAGGGGGAAAGCGTGATTCCGGTGTCGTTCTGGTATTGGAGCATCGCCGGAAGCGTTCTCATGTGCATTTACTTCGTTTTCCGGCGTGATCCGATTGGGATTCTCGCTTATCTGCCAAACTCACTTATTTACATTCGCAATTTGATGCTGATCCGGAAGCGCAGGTTTGCATTCACCGCAGCCGCGCCTTCGCAAAAACCGCGCGAAACTGGATAGCAATCAAGTCGGACGGCCTTTTGCTCGACCGTCACCTTGCGCCTCCCAACTCGCGAAAGCTTTCGGAGCCGTCGATCTTAAACCGGCCGCCCGCTCCTCTGCCGACGAGTGGGACGATATTATTCCTTACGACCGCAATCAGCAGGGGACTGCAGGAAACGCGAACTAGAATTTTCTGATTGCGGGCTAGCGTTGCTATAGCTATAGTTTGCTAGTCAAACTAGAAGGATTAGCTATGGCAGACGTAAAGATTCAAATGAAAATCGGTGAGGTGGAGTTCTCGGGAGAAGGTGAGCAGGCCTGGGTTGGAGCACAATTGGACAGAATACTAAAGGCGGCACCGACAATTGTCAGCTCAACACCGCGAGCCTCCGACAGCTCACCCCACTCACGAACGAGCGTTACAGCGCCCGATTCGAATGCCACGGCGCAAACGTTGGCCAGTTTTTTGCGAGACAAGAACGCGTCCACTAATCAAGTGAAGAGGTTTTTAGCAACAGCCGTTTGGCTCGGCGCAAAGGGCAAGAATCGTCTGACAACCGCAGACGTGACGCGTGCACTGAAAGACAGCAACCAGAGTAGGCTCGGAAATCCCGCGGACTGCCTTAACAAGAACGTTGCGAAGGGGCACTGCGAGAAAGACGGCAAAGAATTCTTTGTGACTACGGAAGGCGCGGCATCGCTCTGATTGTGTGATTTCTAGAGCGAAGCTTCTAAGCGCGGTTCCTCCCGCGCTTCGTGATCCGCTTTTCACGGAATTCAACAGCATTGTTCAGAACTACCTCGAGGGCCGGTTTTCCCCTTCGGAACTAAGTGGGGGCGTGTTTTGCGAGATCGTGTATACGATTCTGGCGGGATTCGCATCAGGAAGTTACCCGCATCGTCCGACCAAACCTAGAGATTTCGTGAGTGCGTGTCGTGCTCTTGAGTCAAACGCGTCAGGTCCCCGAAGTTTTCAAATCTTACTTCCTCGCCTATTGCCAGCGCTGTATGAAATACGCAGCAATCGCGGCGTCGGCCATACCGGTGGGGATGTGGATCCGAATCTCATGGATGCGACTGCTGTGGTAACATTTGCGAAGTGGATTCTGGCCGAATTAATTCGGGTGTTTCACACTGTGAGCCCACAGGAGGCGCAGCGAACCGTGGATTCCGTAGCTGAGATTAACATACCTCTCATCTGGAGCGACGGCATTATCAAAAGAGTGCTCGACACATCGCTAAAACTTGGCCAGCGGATTCTAGTCCTCCTATCTTCCTGCCCGGCCGGTGCACGAATCGATGCATTGTGCGGATGGGTTGAACCCGATGATGAAGCATACTTCCGTCGCGCTCTACGAAAACTACACACCGATCGTTTCGTCGAATTGAACGAACGAGCGAATCAGGTACGACTTCTACCTCCCGGCGCTAAATCGGTGGCAAGGTTATTGCGTCCGAGGCTTCTGGAGTAAAATCACACGGTTCGTATTGGTCCCTGCGATCTGGTTCGTGACGCCCCAGCAGTTCGAAGTTTTTGTGAACACCTGCGAATTGATTAGCACGAGAACGGGAATGAACTTTGCAGCCTTGGCTGCGGGAACGACAAGCTCTTCCATTCTGAGCTTACCGCGACGAACCTCGCCGACTTCAAACGCGATGTAGGCACCTCTTTTGAGAACCCGACGTAGCTCCACGAATACTCGTTCCATTACTCGAACCCATTCGCTCGGTTTACGAAACGTCCAGATGTCGATATTGTTTTCCTCGATTCCGTTGAACCAGCATCGCAGCCAGTTGTCCGCCGCATAATCGACAACATCGAGGAATGGCGGTGACGTAACGATCAAATCAACTGAATTATCTTTGATTTCCGGCGTTCGGTCGGAACTTCGGGCCAAGAGGAGTGCATTCGAGGCAGCTTCACTCAAACGCGACCGATCGAACTCACTAACGGTCTGAAGGAGGGATTCCGTCTTACGAATAATCAGGTCGGGAACCCCGCGCCGAGGAGGAACCTGTTTGCGGATTTCATTGATCTTTTGCTGTCGCTTCGGCGTTAGAGCCTGATTAGGCGGCAGCGTGTACACCGAAAAGAAACCCGCGGAGTGGCCGGTCAAACGGTTGGTAGCAACCATTCGAATCCAATCGTCGACCTCCGAAGCGGTGTGATCGGCGTCGCGCAGCAAAAGGTGCGAACGCAGCGCACATATTTCACGCAATGTATCGGGATGGTAAAACGTAAGAAGCTCCTCATTTAGTTCGTCTTCGTAGTTCCAATCTAGATTTGCTAAACGAGCACGGACATCTCGAACAGTCGGTGGATGAAGTCGTGGAGCAGTGAGAATCGAGCTGAGCGGGTTAATGTCACATCCCGCGACGCGCCGACCCAAGAGCGCTGCTTCGATCATCGTTGTGCCGCGACCGAGGAACGGATCATAAACCATGTCGTTTGCGGCTGTCAGTCGTTCTATGAAGAAACGTGGTAATTGCGGTTTAAAACACGCGCGATATGAAATCTCGTGAAGACTACTGGCTGCGCGCTGCTTCGATGTCCAAAATTCATTGACGAATACAGGCACGGCGTCTTCGCCTTCGCCCAGCGATGTCACCTCCGTACGCGTTCGGAACTGTCGAAAAGCAGCCAGCTCATCAAGCAGAGAAGCGCGCGAGCGATGGCGCTTTGCCCGATTCTTGACAAACAGCAGTGGCTGCTGTTCCGCGAGTATGTTTCTAGCGGCACGCATCCGAAAACTATACTACGGAATCGTCGTACTTCTATGCGTTGCCTCAGCCAGCAAACGATGACTGACAGACGCTTCCAAACGAATGTTCACGAGCGTGCCTGGTTCGATGAAATCGAGACGCAAAGAACGAACTCGCGATCTGCCAGCGCCAGTCACATACAATATTGTCGCAAGCACATGATTTACCGCACCTGGAAAACGCTGGCGCAGTTTTCGCGAAGATGAAGTGAGTACCCGCCGATTGGAATCGGCGGCATCCCACGTGGCAGTCGCTTTTAATTCGAAGGGAAACGTTCGGCGTGAAGAAATTTCGACAAGGATTTTATCGGGATAACCGCCACCAGGACACGCATCGATTCGATATTGTTGTAGATGTTGGTTGATTATCGAGACGAAGAAATCCGCAACTTGATTGCCAATAGATTGATTAGTACTGCCAGCCCGAATTGGAATGCCCTGTTCTGTGATTCGCGACGTGGCAACAGCCGTGCGGAAAGCTGCCGAAATTGCGTCTGCGTCCTGTGGGTTCCAATCAGCGATCAGTTGGACTGGTTCCAAACCTTCGCGTCGTTGCAGTTCATTGTAGTAATCGGCTATTCGCGTTGACATGAGTTTGCCTTCAATCGGCGCGAGTCGCGCCCGGCAAATTTGCCGCTTTCCAATCCATCGCCATGCGGATCCGGGCGCGGCCGCTTGGATGATCGAAGAAGATGAATTCCTCCAGCGGCGTCGGATTGAGCTTCCGATATGTGCCGAGCTTCAGTGCCGCTTGCGCCATCCCATCAGGTTCCCGCGAAGTGTTGAGTC